>NZ_JACJPW010000048.1 GCF_014696265.1 Aerosakkonema funiforme FACHB-1375
TAACCCCTAACCCCTAACCCCTAACCCCTAGTCCCTTTCTTAAAAAAAGCCTTGTAAATTTCATGAGCTATGGGTACGGCAGAAACCGCACCATATCCGCCATTTTCGACCACGACTGCCACAGCAATTTGCGGATTGTCAACAGGGCCATAGCCCACAAACAGAGCATTGTCTGCGCCTCCTGGCACTTCGGCGGTACCGGTCTTACCCGCAGTCAGGGGGATAGAACCGTCATTCAAACGTTTGGCTGTGCCTTTTTTAACTACAGCAATTAATCCAGCCCGAATTGTATCGATCGTTCCGCGTGCCAAACCGATTGGTACTGGTTTGGTTTGGGGCGTATTGGTTTGAGAGGTGAACAGATGCGGTTTGACACGGAAACCACCATTAGCGATCGCAGACACCATCATCGCCATTTCCAAAGGAGTCACCAGTACCAAACCCTGACCGATGGCCATAGTCACGCTATCGCCAACATACCAGGGTTGACCGTAAAGTTGCTTTTTGCGATCGGGCGTGGGGATAGAACCGCCTTTCCCCCCAGTCAGCCCCAAATTATTCCCTTCCCCGATGCCCAACCGATGACCCCATTTTGAGATCTCTTCCGGACCGGTGGCCATACCCACTTGGTAGAAAAACGTATTGCTGCTGTAAGCAAACGCATCGGGAAAACCGATGACACCGTAACCGCTACCGCCGTGTTCCCGGAAACGAACTCCACCAACGGTGATATAACCAGAAGTTGCCACCTTTGAATTGGGTGAAAACTTGCCTGATTGCATTGCCGCCGCCGCAGTGACAATTTTAAAAGTACTGCCGGGTGGATAACCTTGAAGGGCGCGATTCAACAACGGATTTTCTGTCTGCTGAAGACTTTGCCACTCAGCTTTTGTTACCTTGTCCGTAAAAATATTGGGGTCAAAACTTGGCCCGCTAGCCAGCACCAGTACTGCCCCCGTTTTGATATCCATGACCACCACTGCACCTCGCCGATTTGCCAGGGCTTTTTCTGCCGTTTTTTGAAGGTCGAGGTCGAGGGTGAGTTGCAGGTCAGACCCCGCCGTCGGGGAACTGATTCCCAACTCGCGCAATTCTCGCCGTCTGGCATCCACCTCAATTAAACGACTGCCCCAGATACCTCGCAACTGTGGGTCGGCGATGCGTTCGATACCCGCTTTACCGACAATCATCCCGACGGGAAATTCCGGGTGAGCTTTCATTTCTGTCGCCGTCGCTTCGCCAATGTATCCCAAGAGATGGGCAGCTAAATTTTCATGTGGATAGTAGCGGTTCGATTCTATTCTGATTTCCAATCCAGGAAATTGAGCCGATCGCTCTTCTAGGGCGATAAAAGCTTCTGGAGTCAGATTCTGGCTGATTCGCACGGGCATTGCGGATGTATAGTCAGCTTGCCCTAACTTTTGTAGGATTTCATCGCTCTTCAGATTCAATACACGGCTCAGCTCGACGGCTGTAACTTGCCACTGAGCGGGAGATTGTTCCTTTGGCCACAAATACACAGACCGGGAGAGGCGATTTGCCGCGATGAGTTTGCCTTTTCGATCGGTAATGAGACCTCGTTCTGCGGCGATCGGAACTAAGCGAACTCGGTTGTTTTCTGCTCTTTTTCGGTGGTAGTCGCCTTCAATTAGTTGTAGTTGTACCAAGCGAGCGATACAAACGCTCATGAAAAGGGTGGCGATCGACATTAACCCAATCGCCCGCAGCGATCGGTTTCCGGCTGGTGCGTTTACAACTTTTCGCGGCAAAGCTGTGTTCTGCCAGCCCGATATGTTTGCGGTACGAGTAAAACGCGATCGAGAAGAGAAAGGAAGTCTGCCAGACATTTTCACGCCTTACTGTTTTGCGATCGAGAAGTGTGTTATGAGACTGTGCATCGCACTCTCTTCTCGATCCGGAATCTGGCGTTGGCAGACTTGCGGGACGCCAGAAAAGTCAAAAGTCACTCAGTCAAAACAAGAACTCCCCCCTCCCACTCCCTCTGATTGAGTGACTTTTGACTCCCCCACACCCCACACCCCACACCCCACAACCCCAGAGGGCGAGTTAAATTACTTCTGTGAGCGCAACTTATTCGCCGAAGCACCAGCAAAGTAAAAGCGCGATCGTTAACAAGCCAATCCAGCTGGGTATGCTGAAATTCCTTATGAATTCTAGGGGAATTAATACTAGAAAGTCAGTAAACCACCAACCCACAGCCAGCAGCAACAAAATCAAGATAATCGGAGGCAAACTTTTCCCTTCCTTGAAAAACTATATAATCTATCGAAAGCTACCGCTTTTGCCTTATTCCTTGTTGTTACAACCGTGCATAAACATTAAGCTAGAAGGAAAACTTCAAAAGCCGGGTTTTCATATAACCCATCTTATTCCGGATCGTGCGGTGGCAACTTTTTTAAACCGCCACACGAGGCAACTATGCCACGGACAACTCGGACAGCTACTAAAGCGCCTTATCCACAAGATAATCAAATATTCATCAGGGAAAATTCGATGAAAGGCACAGCTTTGTCAGCACACCAATTGGGACGTAACATATTCTTTTACGCCTTCTTAAGCAGCCTTTGGATTGTATGTTCTGACCAGCTGCTGAAGCTTTTGACAAATGACAAAACTCTTTTAACTTATCTACAGACGTTCAAAGGTTGGATTTTTATACTGCTGACCAGTTGGTTTCTGTATGAGGTCAGTAACCGCCTTCAACGCCAGCTGCACCTACTCAAACAGCAGTATCACAGCATATTCGATCGGGCCGATGAAGGTTTCTATCAAGTAGCCCCAGACGGACATTTTCTTCAGGTAAATTCTGCATTAGCAAAAATATACGGTTACTCCAGCCCAGAGGAACTGCTGGCCAAACTCAGCTGGCAAAAATTAGATGTAGACCCCAGCAAGCGTACCGATGTTCTCAAAAAGTTACAACAAGTTGATACTGTACTGCGAGTCGAATTCGAGGTTTACCGACCTGACGGCTGTATTATCTGGACAGTGGAAAACATCCAGGCAGTTCGCGATAAATTTGGCGTGCTGTTATACTACCAAAGTAGAGTCCTAGATCTTAGCATATCTGCTAACGAAACCGAACAAAATTTACCAGAACAAAGCAATAACATTTTACGAGCAGTAATTGAAGGAATGACAGATGCGGTTTTTGTCAAAAATCTTCAAGGGCAGTATTTGATGGTTAATACCGCCGCCGCTAACTATGTGGGTAAATCAGTTAATAAAATAATTGGTAAGCATGACTGGGAATTATTCCCACGTGAAATAGCCCAACAAATAAGAGAGAGCGATCGCAGAGTCATCGTCACCAAAGAAACGGAAACTTACGAAAGAATTGATACATTAATAGGCTCCGACCGGATACTTATAATTAGCAAAAGCCCTTATAGTGACTGCCAAGGCAACTTGCTAGGTTTGATTAGCATACTAAGAGATCTAACCGATTACAAACAAGCAGAACACGAACGCTTCCAGCTGCTCGAACAACTCAGACGCGATACTCAAGACTTAGCTGCACTTACAGAAGTAACTGCCAATGCTCCCAGCACGTTGAATCTCGAACAACTTTTGGATAAGCTGCTTAAGCAAATTGTAGAAGTACTCGCAGCAGATATAGCAGTAATTTTATTGGCAGATAATGGCGTTTTAAAGTACGCCTTCGGTATGGGAGTCAGCCAGGAAGTTAGTACTAACTATACAATGCCAATCGGGGAAGGCTTTGCAGGAACTATTGCCGCAAGTTTGCAACCACTGTATGTAGAAGATCCCTTGAAGAGTCCCACTGTAGAAATATTGCAACCTACTAGCTTACAATTCATCTTAAATATGGGTATTCGTTCAATGTTAGGCGTACCGCTCAAGCGCAACGACAGTTGTGTTGGCGTTCTTCATCTGGGATGGTTCGACATCCATCCTTACAGCGATCGCGAAACCCATCTGCTGCAAATTACAGCAGAACGTTGTGCAATGGCAATTGTGAACGCCCAACTCTACCAACAAACTCAACAATTAGAGAAGTTTCGAGAATTGCAAATAGAGCGGATGCCTATAGGATTCATTCTCACGGATAAAGACTTTCATTTCTTAGATTGGAATCCGGCTGCCGAAACAATATTCGGTTTTGCGAAAGAAGAAGTTCTGGGCAAAAAAATTTCCCTAATTGTGCCAGAATCAGCAAAAGCTGAAGTGGATATAATTTTGCAGCGCCTTGAACAAGGGGATATGACCGCCCACAGCGTTAACGAAAATATCACAAAAAATGGCAAGATAATCCTTTGCGAATGGCAGAATACCCCCCTGAAGGAAACTGATGGGAAAGTGTTCGGTCATCTTCTCATGGTTCAAGATATTACCGAGCGCAGACAAGCTCAGGAAGAACGCATGAGGTATGCGTTTTACGATGCGCTGACGGGACTGCCAAACCGCGCTTGGTTCTTAGAAAATCTAGGAAAAGTTTTGCAAGGAACGCAAATTTCAGATTTACAATTGCAAGTAGAAGAAGAGAAAATCAAATCTCAAAGGCAGGTTGCTGGTTCCCCATACCAAATTGAAAAACGCAAACCCGAATCTGAAATACTCAAACAATCTCAAATTAATTCCGATCGGCAAATCGCTAATTTCGCCGTACTTCTGCTCAGTTTAGACCGTTTTGAGGTTGTTAAATCCAGCCTTGGACATCTGATGGCAGATAAATTGTTAATTGCTACTTCTCGCCAAATCGAGGCGTGTTTGAGATGCACAGATAACACAGATAAGGTTGCTTATCTTGGTAGAGATGAGTTTGCAATTTTGCTGAAGAATATCCACGATGCCGATGTTGTCAAGAATATAGCCGATCGCATTTACAATCGGCTCTTGTTGCCCTTCAATTTGGATGGCCACGAAATATACTGCACTTGCAGCATCGGTATTGCCATCGGCGCAAATTTATTTGGTTCCCCAGATTACGATCGCCCCGAAGACTTCCTGCGAGCTGCCGATACAGCTATGCACCAAGCTAGGGGATGTGGAGGCCCGATCGTATTTCAGCCAGAATGGCACGCTATTGCCGTAGCTCGCTTGCAGCTGGACACAGACTTGCGACGAGCTATTGAGCGGCAGGAGTTCGAGCTGCGATACCAACCGATCGTCTCTGTGTCAACTGGCCAAGTTATCGGTTTCGAGGCGCTGCTGCGTTGGTTCCACCCCACACGGGGTCTAGTTCCCCCGTCTGAGTTTGTCCCGGTAGCGGAAGAAACGAGACTGATCGTTCCCATCGGTCAGTGGGTATTGCGATCGGCTTGTCGCCAGCTGCGAATCTGGCAACGCGAATTTGGCCGTAATTTGACTGTCAGCGTCAACTTATCGCCAATTCAGTTGGGAGAACAGAATTTTATTGCCCAAATTGATGAAATTCTCCAAGAAATTTGGATAGCGCCAAATACCCTGAAACTGGAGATTACAGAAAGCACGATTATGAGCAATACGGAATTCGCGATCGGTCTGCTTAAAGAACTGAAACAAAGAAAAATTCAACTGTCGATCGATGATTTCGGAACGGGTTATTCATCCCTAAGCTATCTGCACCGTTTTCCGATCGATACTTTAAAGATCGATCGTTCTTTTGTCAGTCGAATGAGTGTGGATACCGAAAATTTAGAAATTGTGCGGGTGATTGTCAATTTGGCTCATAATTTAGGAATGGATGTGATAGCGGAAGGAGTAGAAAATCTTGAACAAATAGCGCTCCTTGAGGCGTTAAAATGCGAATACGGGCAAGGCTACTTTTTCGCTAAACCCTTAGATAGCAAAGCTGCTTCAGGTTTTCTAGAAAAAAATTTGGTCAAGTGAAAAGCTTTTTTTAGTGAGAATTTGCGGTGGATTGGAAATGCGTACATAACCTGACCGGACATACAGCCTCTGTCAATACTTTTGCCATCGCCCTACAAGGTAATATCCTTGCCAGCGGTAGCGATGACAAAACGGTCAGTTTGTGGGATTTAAATACAGGAAAACATATTTTCACTTTTTTTGGACTTTTGAACGGGGTTTTTGCCGTCGCTTTCAGTCCGCGATCCTCCCTTCTTGTTAGTGGCGACCTCGATAAAACGATCGCTACTTGGAATCTGGATACCAAAGTGGTGCGTAGCTTGTGCAATTCTGATTCTGCCTACAATCATTGCAGCTACATTTTTTCACTTGCATTTACGCCTGATGGAGAAACTCTTGCCAGCGGCAGTGCGGACAAAACTATCAAAATTTGGGATATTCCCAGATGGGTGTCAACGCGGACTTTGACAGGTCATACAGATGCAGTTTGGTCTGTGGCGATCGCTCCCGACGGTAAAACTCTCGTTAGTGCTAGTGCTGATAAAACTATCAGAATTTGGCCTTTGAAGAGTTGGGAAAACCCGCGCATTCTTACCGGGCATTCCGGTTGGGTAACATCGGTCGCTATCAGTCGTAATGGTAAAATTATTGCCAGCGGCAGTGCAGACAAAACTATTAAATTGTGGCATCTTGCTACTGGGAAATTACTCTGCACTTTAACAGGACATTCAGCTGCCGTTTGGTCTCTTGCTTTCAGTCCTGATGGCAAAAATATCGTCAGCAGTAGCAAGAAGGAAGTTAATCTTTGGCACATAGGTTCTGCCGAACTTATTCAAACTCTTTCTGGGTGCAATCCGGTTGCTTTCAGTCCTGATGGCAAAACGCTCGTTACTGGTGGTGATGGCTTTACTATCAAAATTTGGCGACAGTCTTTTGCTGTTAGTGAATCCGCAATTGTGCCAAAGCTATCTGGGGAATGGTGGCAAGTTTTGGGAGTGGATAAGTTAGCTTCTCCTCAAGAAGTTAAAATAGCTTATCGTCGTTTAATTAAACAATATCATCCCGATATCAATCATTCTGTAAATGCTAAAGATATGATGCAGGCAATCAATGAGGCTTATGCTAAATTCGAGCAGGAAAGCTAGAGTTTAGGGGTTAGGAGTTAGGGAAGAGAAAATTTTTGACTTTTGGCTTTTGACTTTTGATTTTTAACTCTTCCCCTCACCTCTAGCCCTAACAGGAACCAAAACCGGTAATACTGTGAGAGGCTGTTTCTTCTAAAATTTGTTTTCCTTCCTGAAGCAAATAGTCGAAAAATGTGCGGGCAACGACAGATAGTTGTTTGCCTGATGGGTAAGCCACATACCAATATCTTTCGATCGGAAAACCTTCCACATCCAAGATGGTAAGATGACTGGTTGTTCCTTCCAAAGCTACAGTGTGGCTGGACAAAACTGAGATACCCAAACCACCGGCGATCGCTTGCTTTATTGCCTCGTTGCTGCCCAACTCTACCTTAACTTTGACACTAATTCCGCGCTGCTCGAATAATTTTTGCACTGCTTGGCGCGTACCGGAACCCGGTTCCCGCATAATAAAAGGTTCCCCGGAAAGGCTTTCCAGAGGGATATTTTTTTGTTGGGCCAGTGGATGATTGCTGGGTGCTAAGACGACTAAAGGATTTTCCAGAAACGGGTGCATCAGTCCCTCGAAATTCTCTGGTGGTTGGCTGATAATATAGAGATCGTCTTGATTTTGCGAAAAGCGTTCCAGGATAATTTCGTGATTTGTCACCTGGAGGGATATATCAATTCCCGGATAACGCTGACAAAATGGCCCCAACAAACGCGGCACAACGTATTTGGCGGTGGTAATTGCTGCCAGCCGCAACTGTCCTGCCTTTACGCCTTTGAGGTCGGCGATCGTCATTTCAAACTGAGCTAACCTGTCGAAAATATCCCGGCAGGTTGCCAACAATTCGCGGCCCGCGTCTGTCAGGTACAGGCGCTTACCGATTTGCTCAAACAACGGTAAGCCAACTGCCTTGGCGAGCTGTTTCACCTGCATTGAGACGGTGGGTTGGGTCAAAAACAGTTCTTCAGCCGCACGGGTAAAGCTGCTATGCCTAGCTGCGGCTTCAAATACTTTTAATTGATGAAGCGTGGTATGCTTCAAGGCTCACACTCCCAGAAGCGTTAAGTATAGATATTTATCTATTATAACCATTTGAAACAACTATTTTTATTTATAAAAAGTTCGGGCTATGATGTACTCACCGGCAAGAGCGTAAGACATCTTCAATGCAGCGTTGCATACTGGGTCACGATCGCTGAAGCGAGTCTTTCTACCGAACCCACCTATTGCCAACGGCAATAGCAAAAGAAAGTCTCTATCAGCATCATGTCTTAGATTTGCAACGCTTTTTCGTATTTTCCTCTATTCTTGTGGCATCGGCACAGGTAATTTTGCTAAATCGGGCAGTTTGACTAACTCTTTTTCCACTTCCTTAACACTTATTGGTAAGTTTAGTGGTTGCCGCTCCTCAATCCAGCAACTGGCTACTGGCAGAGTTTGTTCCAGATCGTCCAAAGGTCGAGGAATGACCATAACAGCATTTAATTCGCCGATGCGTTCGGCTTCGTACATTCCCGCCTCAACAGCTACTGCCACATCTGCCACAGAACCTCGGATAATGGCCGTACACAAACCGGCCCCAATGGTTTCATAGGATGACAGGTGTACCTCAGCTGCTTTGAGCATAGCATCGGCTGCTCCCACCATAGCTGGAAATCCTCGCGTTTCCAATAGGCCGATCGCCATATTGCTTAAGCGACTGTGGCCTTGGTTTTGAGATAGTTGGAACAACCGATTGCCAATGGGAAGGACAGCTTCTAAATTAGCGAGGGGTCTGGCAATGACCAAGCTGGAAATTAATTCACCGAACTGTTGGGCTGTCTGGGCACCAGCTTCAACGGCTAGGCGGACATCGGCAATGCCACCTCGGACGATCGCAGTGCAGTGACCGCTACCTGTTTTCTCATACCCGACTAACATTACTCCAGCTGACTTGAGCATCATATCAGCGCATCCGACGATCGCGGGAAAACTGCGCGTAGATACTAAACCCAAAGCAGTATCCCTAAAATCTCTCTCTCGATTCGGCTGTAGCTGCATATAAAACCTCCATTTAGTTTTTAGTTGTTAGTTGTTAATTGTTAGTAAGTAACTGGGAAGTGGGTAGGCGTATTTCGCGAAAAGCTTATCGCAGACAGGGAAAGAGTTGTCTCTTCACCGATCGCCCATCATCGATCGCATATTTCCCAATTCTGAATTTCCTACCAAATTCTGATAACTAACACCTAAAAACTAACAGCTAATCAGTCTTGCCGTCTTGGCGCGGAGGCTTTAAAGATTGATTTTGGGGAAAAAGGGTCACTAGGAGTCGGTTTAAGTGAGCTTGTCCGTAGGCAAATTGAATCCGAACGGTCTCTTGTGAGTCAGCGAGAGTGGCAGTGGAAGCTACTTCGGTGTCGGTTTGAGAGGCAGATGCTTCTGGAGTGGGATCTTTGGGATCGAGAGTGGCAGCAGACGTATTGGGTGTGCTGCTTTCCACAGATTGTCGTTTTTCTGCCAAAGGCAAGATGACGATCGTCGGTAGGGTCGTTTTGTTTGGTTGAGACACTGAAGCCGAGTCAGTTGGGACTTCTGGGATTGGCTTTTCCTTGAGGGGACGACTCGAATCTCCGATGATAGAACCTGGGGGTACTGCTTGGCGTGGTGCGATCGAAGTGTTGAAAATCGTCGCAGCCGAGCCAATGCAAGCCTTTGCCCCTATTTTGCCCTTGCCGACTACCAAGACACCAGTTCCCAGGAGAGCTCCCGCCTCTATTTCCAGGGTGCCATTGCGAGCGTCAATGATTGACCCCATGCCTATACAAACTCTGGCGGCAATGATAATGTGGCTGTTTGCATCTGCAATAAGTAAGACCCCTGGGGCGATCGCCGCACTCGGATCGATAGTGACATTGCCACTAACGTAATATTGCAAGTTTTCCAGCGGTTGCAGTGGCGGCAATTGCATTTAAACTATCACCTCAAATGAGGGCTGGCGGTTGGGGATTGGGGACTGTTGACTTAGGGCTGAAGAAGGATTCTTCCCCTAGAGCCTAGTCCCTAGCCCCGACGCCCTATTTAATGGCCTGGTTGTTGAATAATCTGCTCGTGGACGCGACGCTTCGCTTTCGGGTCAATACCGATTAAGCGCACGTATTCGCCGCTATGCTCTTTCATACAAGCTTCCAGAGCGGCATATACTTCCGAGGCGCTGTTGGACTGTGCAGGGGCACAGCTTTGCCAGGAGCTGGTGCGGAAGCGTCGCGCATCGGCGTGTTCCATACCGATGCGATAGCCTTGAGCCAGGAGAGAACGTACTTTTTCTTGCACTTCCGGACTCAAGCTGCTGCTGCTGTGACTCGACGCTTTGCTGACTGGGCTCTCAGTTGTTTGCACTCCAGCAGCAGGTTTCGACATTTGGGGAACTTTCCCATCCGGTCGTTGGATGATTTGTTCCATCACCCGTCGCTTTGCTTTGGGGTCGATGCCGATCATACGGACATATTCTCCCGTATGGCTTTCTATACAAGCTTCCAAAGCTTGGACTACATCAGATACTCGATTGCTGTCAATGGGAGAGCAGCTGTGCCAGGAACTGGTGCGGAAGCGTCGCGCATCGGCGTGTTCGGTGCCGATGCGGTATCCTTGAGCCAGTAGGGAACGCACTTGTTCGACAACTTCTGACCCCAGTTGCGAGCTCTGAACTGAATTGCCGCTCGAGCTACTGTTAGTTGCAATTGAAGGAGCTTTCCCACTCACGGGGGCTGCGCCGTTGGGCCGTTGGATCACCATTTCCAGAACTCGCCGCTTCGCTTTGGGGTCAACGCCAATCAAGCGCACGTATTCTCCCGTAAATTCATCCAAACTAGCTTCCAAGGCGGAGATGGCTTCAGATTCTCTGGTTGCCTGGATAATCGGGCCGCTTTGCCAGGAACTGGTGCGGAAACGTCGCTCATCGGCGTGTTCTGTACCGATCCGATATCCTTGTGCTACCATTTGACGCACTTGTTGGCTGATTTCTGGACTTAAGCGCATACTTTTCACCTGACCGTTGGAATTTTTTGTGCCATTATTTGGTTGCGATCGATCGAATTCATCGCGTATTGATGTGATGCAGCCTACATCTTCGGCGCACCGATAACCGGTCCGCAAAGCGTCGTTGATGCTGATGATGTGATGCGCGAATTGCTTGTCTGTTTCGCTCACATCGGGCAAGCGATCGGCCTGCTGTTGGTTGGTAATGATTGAGCCGGAAGCAACATACTTGCCGGGGGGAATCTCCACATCCTGGATCAGCGCGTGCATCATGACGATGCAGCCGTCTCCCACACGGGCGTTAAATACTGTAGAGCGAAAGCCGATAAAGCAATTATCGCCAACATAGGCGGGGCCGTGAATTAAAGCCATGTGGGTGATGGAGGTATTTTTCCCAATCCAAACGGAGTAGGAATTGCCGTCATCTCCTTGCGCCCGTCCTTGCTCTAAACCGTGAATGACTACGCCATCTTGAATGTTGGTACTTTCGCCAATATGAAAAGGCGTTCCCTCATCTGCCCGGATAGAAGTGCCTGGGGCCACCATTACGTTTGTGCCGATCCGTACATCTCCAATCACATTGGAGGACGGATGCACGTATGCTGTTTCATCAATTTTTGGTTTAGCCAAAGTTTTCGACCAAGGGGTCGGCGGGGCAGCTACGCTGCGGAGTACCATAAGCGTGTTCCTCTTAACTGAACGCTTGTCAGTTGGTTGTATGTTTGGCGTATGTTTGGCGTATGTTTGGCGATACACACGCCAAACATAGGCTGTCAATTTTTAGCAGCCATCGGTCATCAGTCATCAGTCATTAGCTGCATTTTGTGAATGACTAATGACTAATGACCAATGACCTATTTGCGGTCTTGGTCTTTTTTGCTGTAAAGCACGCGATTGTCAATACTTACAGTGTCAATAATCGCCACTACCAAAGCATCTAGCGGGCGCGTTTGGTTGCCCTCAACTTGACGAGCGGCACTTCCACGAGTGACGAGTACCCACTCCTCCACTCCCGCACCCACTTGATCTGCTGCTACTTCGTATTTGGGCAGTAGGCGTCCCTCTTCGTCTATATATTGCAACAGTAGCAATTTCGCTCCCCTGAGACTTGCCTCTTTGTGGGTGCTGACGACGGTACCGCGAACTTTGGCAATTTGCATTTTTATGGTCTGTTGTATGGACGAATGCCGCTGACGCTATCGCGGAACTGCTGCACTTCTTCGGTGTAACGAATCGGCAGGACGTACTCTAGGTTTTCGTGAGGACGCGCAATAATGTGTGTGGACAATACTTGACCGCCATTAACCCGCTTCACAGATTCAATCCCAGCTGCAACCGAGGCTTGCACTTCGGAAACATCGCCCCGGACAATTACCGTCACGCGACCGCTACCAATTTTCTCATAGCCTACGAGGGTGACGCGAGCGGCTTTTACCATTGCGTCTGCGGCTTCCACAACAGCCGGAAAGCCCAGGGTTTCGATCATGCCAACTGCGATTGCCATTGCTTTAATCCTCGATAAACTTCGTAAAAATGAACAAAACTGAAAGTTTTATTAGTACTGCACAACCTAATGTGTCAGTTTAGTTAGGTACGAAACTGTTCGACAGCTTCGGTATAACGAATGGGCAGTACATATTCTAGGTTCTCATGGGGACGGGCAATTATGTGAGTGGATAAAACTTCGCCTCCATTTACCCGCTTGGCGGATTCTACTCCCGCTGCCACCGAAGCCTGCACTTCCGAGACATCCCCCCGTACTATTACGGTCACGCGGGCACTGCCGATTTTTTCATAACCTACAAGTGTGACGCGGGCTGCTTTGACCATAGCGTCGGCTGCTTCTACCACAGCCGGAAACCCTTTGGTCTCAATCATTCCGACAGCAATTGGCATTTTGATTCTCCTACCGGACGAGCGTAAGTAATTGTACTATTAGGTACTTTTACTGGAAAAATTGACGGAAATGCCCATTTTGCTTGGCTCAATAAAAAGCTTTTAGCATTCCCAAATTTAAGAATAAAGAAGCCTGGGTTCCTTGACAATATTAATTACAATGATGATTTCAAATTAAAAATATTAAAATAACTTAATATTTGACTATTCTATGTATTTATCTGGTGCGGACGAAATGTTTTATAATTTCTTTATTACTTTTAGTTAAACCAGACTTATAGAAACTGGGCGCTAAATATGGTAATAGGCGATCGGGCATAAATAACCGATAACAACCGACGACAATTGCTCATCCCCTGTCGGCTGCCTTGGCCCTAAAACTGATCGATCTCGGTTCTTCCTGTAAGAATACCGAGAAATTTTTTATTTATAACAAAAGCTTATATAGGTGATTAAGGATTTTTGGCATCACAATCCTTCTATAGAGTGCTTTATATGGTTAAGATATACAAAAATCAATAATATACAAAAGTTATTGCTCACCTTTTAGCAAAGCCTTGTACATTCACATAAAGATTGACAAAAGGCATAAATTGCTTTAAAGGAGTTCGATTCGGTTGAGGCAAATTATGGGGATATGTCGATGACTGAGTTCCTGCTAGAAACGAGTTGGTGGGTGCCCGTATACGGCTTAGTTGGTGCGGTTTTGACCCTACCCTGGTCAATGGGCATCGTCCATCGTACAGGCCCGCGACCGGCTGCCTACTTTAATCTGTTGATGACCTTTTTGGCATTTGTGCATGGCTTTATCGTCTTCAGATTGACCTGGAATCGAGAGCCCTATGAGTTAGTATTCCACTGGCTCAAAGCAGCAGATTTAGATTTGTCCTTTGCCCTGGAAATCTCGCAAGTGAGCGTTGGGGCAATGGATTTGGTGGCGGGTCTGAGCTTGCTGGCGCAGCTATTCGCCTTGGGATACATGGAAAAAGACTGGGCGCTAGCTCGCTTTTTTGCACTGATGGGATTTTTTGAAGGGGCAATGAGCGGTCTGGCGCTGAGTAACTCTCTGTTTCTCAGCTACGCGCTGCTGGAAATGCTCACCCTTTCTACTTATATGTTGGTGGGATTCTGGTACGCTCAACCGTTGGTGGTGACAGCAGCGCGAGATGCCTTTTTGACCAAGCGGGTGGGAGATGTGCTGCTGCTGATGGGAGTGGTGGTGCTGGCCACTCAAGCAGGAAGCTTGAATTTTATCGATTTATACGAATGGGCGGATACTGCCTATTTATCTCCCACCGCTGCGACTTTGTTGGGCTTCGCTTTGATCGCTGGCCCAATAGGTAAATGCGCTCAGTTTCCGCTGCACCTTTGGTTGGATGAGGCGATGGAAGGGCCAAACCCAGCTTCGATTTTGCGAAACTCGGTGGTGGTAGCTGGTGGTGCTTATGTGTTGATCAAACTTCAACCGATTTTGAATGTTTCGCCTGTAGCTTTGGATGCTTTGGTGGTTATCGGTTCTGTGACGGCGATCGGCGCTTCTTTGGTGGCGATCGCCCAAATCGATATTAAGCGAGCTTTGTCCCATTCCACCAGCGCTTATTTAGGTTTGGTATTTATCGCTGTAGGCACGCAATGGACCGGTTTTGCCTTACTGTTACTGTTTGCTCATGCGATCGCCAAAGCGCTCATGTTTATGAGCGTTGGTTCTGTAATTATGACAACCAACAACCAAGACATAACCGAAATGGGCGGTCTGTGGTCTCGGATGCCTGCAACTACTACTGCTTTTGTGGTTGGCAGCGCTGGCTTGGTGGGATTGCTGCCTTTGGGAGGATTTTGGGCCCTGCATCGAGGCGTTGATATTTATTTGTTCGATCGACCTTTGCTGGTGGCAATCTTGCTGTTGGTCAATACCCTGACGGCGTTAAATTTAACCCGCGTATTTCGTCTCGTCTTTTTGGGCAAAGCTCAACCTAAGACGAAACGGGCACCAGAGGTTCCCTGGCCAATGGCTGTGCCGATGGTAACTTTAACCATTGCGACTTTATTAGTGCCTTCGATCATGCAGCGCTTGTTGCTGCTACCCGATTGGGAATACGTCAACCCAAAAGCGGCGGTGTTGCTGGTGACATCGGGTGCGATCGGCTGTGGGATCGGGTCAATTATTTATCTCAACAAAGCTTGGTCGCGATCGCTGTTTCTGCCTTGGCGGTTTTTGCAGGATTTGTTGGGTTACGACTTTTACATCGATCGGGTTTATCGCTTGACTGTAGTATTTGCAGTCGATCGCCTTTCCCAATTAAACGCTTGGATCGATCGCTACATTGTGGATGGATTTGTTAACCTACTCGGTCTGGGCACAATTTTCGGCGGTCAAACTTTGAAGTACAGCGCTTCCGGTCAATCCCAATTTTATGTGCTGATAATTCTTCTGGGAATCAGCTTTTTTGGCTTCCTGATGACCTGGTTATTTGAGCCCTCATTTTTCAAAATGTTTTTAAACGGGGAATTTTGGCGATTAGCTTTTGATTAGCGCTCATCAGTCAGTTTC
Organism: Aerosakkonema funiforme FACHB-1375; assembly: GCF_014696265.1. GTDB lineage: Bacteria > Cyanobacteriota > Cyanobacteriia > Cyanobacteriales > Aerosakkonemataceae > Aerosakkonema > Aerosakkonema funiforme_A. The sequence continues at coordinate 15,428 of NZ_JACJPW010000048.1, forward strand.
AAATTTCAGATTTGAGATTTCAGATTTATTAAATTTGCCATCTCAAATCTCAAATTTGTCTCAAATTGCCAATTTGAATTAATCATTTCCCCTTTTTCATGTTCCCCCTTTCCCTCCCTATTACCTATGCTGAGTGCTTTGATTTGGGTGCCAATTATAACCGCCGCTATAATGGCGTTTTGGCCTGGAAATATAACGCCAAAGGTAACTCGTCAATTGACTTTAATAGTTGCCAGTGGTGTGTTTATTTTGTCCCTCATACTGGCAAGTCAATTTCACACAGAAAGTGCGAGCCAGCAATTTGTAGAAATCATACCTTGGATTGATGTTTTGGGCTTGAGCTATCACCTGGGCGTTGATGGTTTATCTTTGCCTTTGCTGGTTTTAAACGCTCTTTTGACTTGTATTGCGATCGTCAGTACAGATGAGGCTATCCAGCGACCCAGGTTTTATTACGCTTTGCTGTTAGTGTTGAATGCCTGTGTCGCCGGTGCGTTCCTAGCCCAGGATCTGCTTTTGTTTTTCGTATTTTACGAGATAGAACTGATTCCTCTGTATCTTTTAATTGCCATTTGGGGTGGCAAAAAACGTGGCTACGCAGCAACCAAGTTTTTAATCTATACGGCAATTTCGGGAATTTTAATTCTGGCAGCTTTTTTTGGGTTGTTTTTCCTCAGCGACGCTTCCACTTTTGCATACGAATCGCTACGCCATCATACTTTACCTTTGGCAACGCAATTTCTGCTGCTGGGTGCTATCTTGGTGGGCTTTGCAATCAAGATACCTTTGGTGCCGTTTCATACTTGGTTGCCGGATGCTCACGTAGAAGCCTCCACACCGATTTCGGTACTTTTGGCTGGGGTGTTGTTGAAGTTGGGAACTTACGGTTTGCTGCGCTTCGGGTTGGGTTTATTTCCAGAGGCTTGGCAAATTTTGGCTCCCAGTCTGGCTACCTGGGCGGTAGTAAGCGTGCTGTACGGGTCATTGAATGCGATCGCGCAAACAGATATGAAGAAAATGGTGGCCTACAGTTCTGTAGGCCACATGGGCTACATCCTTTTAGCCATAGCCGCTGCTACACCTCTGAGCTTACTGGCATCTGTCATTCAAATGACAAGCCACGGCTTAATCTCGGGACTGCTGTTTCTACTCGTGGGCGTTGTATATAAAAAGACTGGTACTCGCGATATTGAAGTACTGCGAGGACTGCTTAACCCAGAACGCGGTTTGCCAGTAGTTGGTAGCCTCATGGTCTTAGGGGTGATGGCTAGTGCAGGTCTGCCTGGTATGGTGGGTTTTATCTCGGAATTTTTGGTTTTTCGAGGCAGTTACCCGGTTTTCCCGATCCAAACCCTGCTTTCCTTGGTGGGTACTGGTTTAACCTCAGTTTACTTCTTGCTTTTGGTGAACCGTGTCTTTTTCGGACGGTTATCGGAAGTGGTGGAGAACTTGCCGCAAGTGCAGTGGAAGGAGAGGGCACCTGCGATCGCTTTAGCTATGCTGATCGTGATGCTGGGATTGCAACCTAACTGGATCGTGCGTTGGACTGAAACCACTACAACAACTATGACTCTCACCAACCAACAGTTAACGGCGAACACTCAAACGGTTTTAGATTAAAGATTTTAGATTGACTTCACCCCCAGCAATTTTATATTTATCCTATCTAAATATAAAATTGCTGGAGGCCTAAAATCTAAAATTTTAAATTATCGTGTCTGGCGTTTTAGATATGAGATGGAGAGGAAATAAATAATGACAAAGACAAGTGCAGAATCCGGACAAGTTGAGAATACCAATAATATAATATCGCCACTTTCAAAATCCAAACCCGCTCATATGCTTTCTCCATACATAGAACGGCTGAAAGCTGGCGGTGCGTTGCTCGCGGATACGCCTGAAAATCTGATAGAAGTTGTAGGTGTTCTGAAAAGCTACGGTATTGTGCTGGATGCTTACTATAACAATCTTCTCTACATCGCCAATAATCAATTTTTAGTGCTGTTTCCATTTTTTAAATACTTCAATGGCGAAGTTTCGATACAAAAATTGCTGCAACACTGGTGGCACGATCGCATTAATTTTGAGTACGCCGAGTACTGCATGAGAACAATGATGTGGCACGGTGGCGGCGGGTTGGATACTTACATAGATTCTGACGAATTTAAGGAAAGAGCGAGAGCGGCAATTAATGCCAAAACTAAGGGCAATTTCTTAATTAGAGGTCTAGACAAACTTTTTCCTGACTTTTTGTTGGAACAGGTACGCCTACAAGTTTATTACAGTGCGCTCGGTCAATTTTGGCGGGTAATGGCTCCCATATTCCTGATTTTATCGGATCGATACGATCGAGGCGAAATTAACTCCATTCCGCAGGTAGTAGAGCATATCCTCAACGGTTTGGTAGCATCTGCTAATTTGCCGATTACCTACTCCGTAAAAATTGAAGGTAAGGAATATGAAATTATTCCCAAATCAGCGGGTTTAACTTTCCTTATGGATACTGGCGTGCCTTACGTAGAGGCGGTGTTCTTCCGAGGAACGCCTTTTCCTGGCACAGTTTCTTTCAACGCACAAGCTCGTCAAATTCCCATAGATCAAAGTAAATTTGAATACGGCGCTTTGTATGCTGACCCGTTACCTATAGGCGGTGCTGGGATTCCACCAACTCAGCTAATGCAGGATATGCGCCATTTTATCCCAGATTACCTGCACGATTTGTACAATCGCAATCGGCGTCGAGAAGATGACTTGCGCGTACAAATTTGCATCAGTTTTCAAAAGTCGATGTTTTGCGTGACGACAGCAGCAATTTTGGGTTTGGCACCTTATCCCATTAATACAACAGATCCATCTGAGCAGCAAGCAAATCGCGTTTATTTGGAAAAATGGATGGATAGGTTTATTACTTCTCGTTTGATGGTGGCAAATAGCGATCCAAATGCTTGTTTGTATGCGTGTCAAGTGAAATTATAATGAGACAAAAGAGAAACCCGGTTTCTTTAAGAAACCGGGTTTTTTACTGACAGAAGGAGATTAATTGGCTAAGTGCGATCGCTATCTAGCAACTTGTGCCAGAATTGCCTCGATATTTTTCTGAACTTGCTCTAGTTCTTGACGCTTTTGAGCGATAAAAGCTTTGTCAGCATCACGTTGTTGCTGAGTTTCTTTGTAAGCTTTTTCTTGCTGTTCTAGAATGTTTTCGTAGGATGAGATAGTTTTTGCAATGTTTTCAGATGCTTGCTTAACGCGCTGCTCAAACGTTGAATTAACCATACTGTTAATTTTGTCAAATACTTGAGCTTTGCTGTTAATAAATTGTTGATTTTTAATACTGTCAATGTTTGTAATCAGGCTTTTAAGAAAAGCTAAGAACTATGAAAGCAGGTGAAGCATGAATACCCGAAAGCTTACATTGGAAATATCAGAATCGGTTTATGAAAAACTAGCTTATTTGGCTGAGTTGAACGAAGAATCGATCGAACGCACTGCTATTTAGAGCATTCTTTCCAGTCTTCCATATTTAACTAAAAAAGCCGAGGAATTTAAGGAAATGATGGAGCGAGTAACACCTGAGAATTTACATGGTGAGATTGACTTTGGGGAGCCTGTAGGCCGTGAATTCAGATAGATCTAGTTTATCTATTCCTAAGCGGGGAGATATTATTTGGACAAATTTCACGCCTCAAATAGGGCGCGAACAAGCTGGTCGTCGCCCTGCTCTTGTGTTATCAGCAATTGAATACAATCGTCGGGTGGGACTAGCTTTTTAACAGGCCAAGGATATGAAATTATTCAGCGGATTGAACAGGTTGCCCAAGATGTTGAATTTCGCCATCACCGTACAATTTTAGAGCAAGGATACGGTCGTTTTATGGAAGCGACTAACCGAATAAAAATAGCTATGTCGTCTGAAGATGAGAGAATTAGAGATGCTGATTTAGCAAATGCACGCCTAACTTTAGGTTTAACTTTAGCAGACTATAATAATTCTCGCCTATACTCGGAAAACAATGCAGCTGGACAACTACGCCGAAAGGAATGTGCTTGGGCAATTGAGCAGACAATCGCTATTACTTATCAATTGGAAAATGATCTCTCTGCGGCTAGGAATCAACTTTCCCATCTTCAATCAAAAATCCGTCAAGATTGCTTTAACGTTATCAATAACTGCCAATCGGAAGACGAGCTAGATTTCCTTTTCCCTGAAATCAAACGAATTCACGACCACGATTTAGCCGTTCTAGAAACATGGCAAAACCAAATTGATTGGATGCGTTCGTTACCCGAATCCGAACTAAAACTGCTCGAAAGTGCCGAATTCAGCAATTTAGAAGTAACCCCAGATACCAACTCCGCTACAACAGCATTAGCAGCACCACCAGAGCAATTATTCTATGAAAACTTGAAAGAAAAATCCCATCCTCAATCATTGCAGGATCAGATGATATATATGATGAAGCCAGAATTACGGCGAGAGCATCAATTATATATCAGCCAGCAAGCTACATCTGCTGGTTACAAAACTTTAGTACCAGCTAATTTACAGCAAGCTTCAGACTTAGCGGTTGCCAATCTCTACTGGTATTTTAAAGCTAGGGATGAATCAGAAGCTAAAACCGAGTCAGTGTTTCTTTAGCTCCCAATTCGTACAAACTGCGTAAACGATCGCTAACTGCTTCGACGAAACGCGATGACTGCGGTAAATCGCCAAAAATCTCAGATACACTGAGTAATGGTTGAGGATCGGAACCGCTAGAAATAGCTATTTGAGTTAGCGTATCTGCCATTGGGTCATCGATGGGAATTGAATTACCTCGATCGTCTTTGCCATTAAGATAGCGGAACCAGGCAGCGATCGCTAAACTCATATAATCGATCGAACTTCCTTGTTGTAGTGCATCGCGCAGAGAACCTAGAATAAATTTTGGTATTTTGGCAGAACTATTCAGGCAAAGACGCGGTAGTTGATCGCGAATTTTCGGATTGGCAAATCGTTCGATTAAAGTCTTTTTGTAATTATCTAAATCGATTCCAGGTACGGGTTGAAGAGTGGGCGTAACTTCGTCCATTAAGCGATCGACAGCTTGCCTAATTAACGGATCTGCCATCGCTTCGTGAACGTAAGTATAGCCGACCAAAGTACCAAAATAACCGATTAACAAATGACTGGCATTAAGTAGCCGAATTTTCATCATCTCGTAAGGATGAACATCGTTGGTCATCTGTACGCCAACAGATTCCCAATTCGGTCTACCCGCACAGAAATTATCTTCAACTACCCACTGAAGAAAAGGTTCTGCAACGACTGGGAAAGCATCATCAATGCCAAACTGTTCCGTTACCATTTTGATATCTGCTGGGGTAGTAGCGGGAGTAATGCGATCGACCATACAGTTCGGAAACGCAACATTTTCAGCAATCCAATTTCCCAGATCGGAATCGCGCATCTGTGCAAATGCAGTTAACATCTTTTGTGCGATGTGACCGTTTCCTTGCAAATTATCGCAGGAAAGCACGGTAAACGGTGCTATTCCTTGTTGGCGACGGCGATCGAGTGCTGCTGTCAAAAAGCCGTATACTCCGATCGGTTCATCGGGATGTTGCAAATCATATTGAATTGTTGGATGATTGGCATCGAATTCGCCGCTACCTTCAATATAATAATAACCCCCTTCGGTGATCGTTAAAGTGACAATTTTACATTCAGGTTTTGCCATTGCATCAATAACTGCTTGTCGGTTATCGGGTGCAAATAAATATTTAGTAATTGCGCCGATAACTTTAGCATTATCTCCTTCTAGCGATCGTTCAACCAGGGTATACAAACAATCCTGAGATTGAAGTGCATCGCGCATTCGTTTGTCGAATTCAAGCAATCCAACCCCGCAGATTCCCCATTCACTACCGGGATTTTGATGAAAGTAATTATCGAGGTATAATGCTTGATGCGCCCGATGAAATCCACCAACGCCGATATGCACGATTCCATTGGTAATTTGAGTGCGATCGTACTTTGGGATCTGAACGTTATTTGGTAGACGAGATAGAGATGCTTGATTCAATTTAATTGCTGAATTTGTGCTGATATTGCTGTTCATGGTAGTTGTTGGTTTTTTGTTTACGGGCTGGAAATCTAGGATTTTTTACCACAGATATCCACAGATAAACACAGATGAACACAGATGTTTGCGGAGTTTTTTGGTGGGATAAACAGATGAATTTGCAGTTTTTTTTAACGGGTGAGAGGATGACGTTGAGCTTTTGGGATTGCTTCACCTTGTGCATTGAATAAATGACAAATATCGCCCTTAATATGAATGGGAACCACGTCATGTAAATGACTGGGATCGTCACCGTGAGTTTGCACAACTATTGTGTTGCCGCCGGCAATTCTTACGTAGAGATAGGTTTCTCCGCCTAGTCTTTCCATGACCAACACTTCGCCGTTCAATGTGGCGTTATTTCGATCGACTCGCAGATGTTCGGGGCGAATTCCTAGAGTTGCGCTATCACCGATCGATATGTTTCCAGGTTTGACTGGAATAGTTACACTAGCATTATCGGGAAGTTTGACAGTAACACCCAAATTATTAACGGCTGCTACCGTAACTGGAAGGAAATTCATTTTAGGCGAACCGATAAATCCAGCTACGAATTGATTGCGGGGATGGTGATATAGTTCCAAAGGAGATCCTACTTGTTCCACGATACCGCTATGCAATACAACAATTTTATCAGCAAGAGTCATCGCTTCAACTTGATCGTGCGTTACGTAAATCATTGTCGCTTGCAAACTGTCGTGCAAACTAGCAAGTTCGATCCGCATTTGCACGCGCAAAGCAGCATCTAAATTTGATAAAGGTTCATCAAACAAAAACACTTTGGGATTGCGAACTAATGCACGACCGATCGCAACTCGTTGTCGTTGTCCTCCCGATAGTTCTTTCGGTTTACGATTGAGTAAAGGTTCCAATTGTAAAATCCGCGCAACTTCTTTCGCCCTTTCATAACGTCTGGGTTTTGGCATTCCAGCAAGGCGGAGACTAAACGCCATATTTTCCGCTACAGTCATGTGAGGATATAAGGCATAGCTTTGAAATACCATTGCCAATCCGCGTTTATCTGGCGGTACATCATTAACTTTTTGTTCGTCGATAAATAAATCGCCAGAGGAAATTTCTTCTAATCCGGCAATCATGCGAAGTAAGGTTGATTTCCCACAACCTGACGGCCCGACGAATACCACAAATTCGCGATCGCCTACATCGAGATCTATGCCTTTGATTACCTGCGTATCGGCATAGGTTTTATGGATATCCCTTAAAGCGACTGTTGACATAAAATTCTTCCCTTAATTGGTTCAAGAAAACGTTCTCTTTCTTCTATTTCACAGCACCAAATGTTAGACCGCGAACTAATTGGCGTTGACTTAGCCAACCGAATATTAAAATGGGTGCGATCGCCAATGTTGATGCCGCTGAAAGTTTTGCCCAAAACAATCCTTGCGGACTGGAAAATGAAGCAATAAATGCGGTTAAAGGTGCAGCATCTGCGGTTGTTAAATTCAAGCTCCAAAATGCTTCATTCCAAGATAAAATAATTGAAAGTAAAGCTGTAGATGCTATTCCTGGTAATGCCAAAGGTAGCAATACATGAACCAGTTCTTGTTGTGTACTTGCTCCATCCATGCGATCGGCTTCGAGAATTTCTTTGGGAACTTCTTTGAAAAAGCTGTAGATCATCCAAACAACGATCGGCAAATTAATCAAGGTATAAATGATAATCAAGCCGATGCGAGTATCAAGTAATCCAGTGTTGCGACACAATATATAAATAGGCACTAGCACGCCAACGGATGGTAGCATTTTCGTTGACAGCATCCACATCAAAGTTTGCTTGGTGCGTTTAGTTGGGAAAAATGCCATCGCATAAGCCGCAGGTATAGCAAGCAGCAATGCAAGTATGGTAGAACCAACCGAAACCGCTACGCTATTAAACGCATAATTGAAATATGATGCTCGGTCTTGAATTGCCGCATAATTTTCTAATGTTGGCTGAAAGAATAACTGAGGAGGAGTTGCAACTGCCGCTACTTCCGTTTTAAAACTGGTGAGAAACATCCAGAAAATTGGGAAGAATAATAGACAAGCAACTAACCAACCGAGGAAAGTAAATAGCCAACGATTATTGTTTTTCTTCGTCATAGTTAAGTATCCACATTACGAGCAACACTACGCATCAAAAAGATAGCTACGATATTGGCAAGAATGACAGCAATTAATCCACCTGCGGAAGCACCACCTACATCGAATTCCAATAAAGCTCTCAGGAAGATGTAATAGGCAAGGTTAGTAGTTGCTAATCCTGGCCCGCCACCAGTGGTAACAAAAATTTCGGCAAAAATTGTTAAAAAGAAAATCGTTTCGATCATCGCAACTACAGCAATAGCGCGACTCAAATGCGGTAAGATGACGAAACGGAATGAAGCGATCGCATTAGCGCCATCCATTCGGGCAGCTTCTAATTGTTCGCGATCGAGCGATTGAATTGCAGTCAATAAAATCAGCAGCGCAAAAGGCAACCATTCCCAAGAAACAATGATGATAATTGCTAGCAGCGGAACATCTGCAAACCAATCGATCGCGCCCAAACCCAAACCCCTCGTAATCTGAGCAAACAGCCCATTTACCGGGTGCATCAGCATATTTTTCCAAATCAGGGCGCTAACAGTCGGCATCACAAAAAACGGAGAAATTGCCAACACCCGCGCAATTCCACGCCCGAAAAAGTCCTGGTCAAACAAAACCGCCAATAACGTACCCAAACCGATCGTAATCGCCAAAACCGAAACCACCAAAATCACCGTAATCCCGATCGAAGTCCATAAAGCCGGATCGCTCAAAATAAACGTGAAATTTTCAATGCCGATGAATTTGCGTGCATCTGGATTTAGCAGATTATACCTTTGAAAAGAAAACCAAATCGTCATCAACAAAGGCACGATCATCCACAGCAATAAGGCAATCACCGAAGGCGCAACCAGAGGTAAAGTTGATACCTTCCGCCTTGGTGGTCGCTGAACGGGCGGTGTTTCGCGGTGCGGTTTTACAGCTATTGAAGAAGACATAACATAATCAAATTTTGGATTCAAGACTTTGGATTTTGAATTTTAGAAATCCCGTAGGTTGGGTTGAGGAACGAAACCCAACTTGAGACCGATATTTGTTGGGTTTCGCTGCCACTCAACCCAACCTACAATTTCCTTCACTATCCGATCTCCCAACATCTACCACACACATAAAATCCCATTCCCTACCAACAATCTCCATCTACATCTGTGTTCATCTGTGTTCATCTGTGGATATCTGTGGTAAAAAATCAAAAAATCCGATTCCCCACCAACAATCTCCATCTACATCTGTGTTCATCTGTGTTCATCCGTCTTCATCTGCGTTAAAAAAAATCCTCATTCTATATACCCCGTATGCCTCATAAAACGTTCAGTCGAACTTTGCGCCTGTTGCAAAGCTCGATCGATCGAAACATTATTAGTCAACGCCGCTGCCATCGTTTGTCCAACTGAAGTTCCGATCGCTTGAAACTCTGGAATATCCACATATTGAACACCCTTATAAGGCGTTGGTTCTGCCGATGGACGAGTAATATCGGCAGATTGAATCGAATTCAACACCATTCCTGCAAACGGTGCAGCTTTTTGATAATTCGGATTCTGATAAGTAGAAATCCGCGTACCGGGTGGAACAGCAACCCAGCCATTTTGGTTGGCAACCAATTGAATGTATTCTTTAGAAGTTGCCCAAGCAATAAATCTTTGAGCCGCTTCCGGTGATTTAGAAGTTTTTGGAATCGCTAGCGCCCAAGCCCAGAGCCAGTTTGAGCCGTTGGGGTAACGTTCGATCGGCGCACGCGCAAAACCAACCTTATTGTAAACTTGCGATTCTTTGGGATTAGAAATCAGTCCTGCTGCAACAGTCGCATCCACCCACATTCCACATTTACCCGTCGAAAATAATGCCAAATTCTCATTAAATCCGTTAGAACTCGCTCCCGGTGGCCCATATTTGTTGAGCAAATCGACATAAAAACCGATCGCTTCTTTCCAATTTGGAGTATTAATGGTTGGTTGCCATTTCATATCAAACCAGCGTCCGCCATAAGTATTGACTAACGTGGTAAGAAACGCCATATTTTCACCCCAGCCGGGTTTTCCGCGCAAACAAACCCCGTAAACTCCATTTTTCGGGTCGTGAATCTTGCTTGCCCATTCCCTCATTTGCGGATAAGTTGGTTGTTGGGGAACCGTAATGCCTGCTTTCTCAAACAAATCCTTGCGGTAATACAGCATCGAACTTTCCGCATAGAACGGCACTGCATAGAGTTGGCCATTGTAGGAAAGCCCTTCTCGCACGGGTTTAATCAAGTCATTTACGTCATAGCTGGCGGGTAAATCCAGCGGTCTCAACCAATCCCGTCTAGCCCAAATCGGTGCTTCATAAGAACCGATCGTCAACACATCGAATTGTCCGCCTTGACTGGCAACATCTGTGGTTGTGCGTTGGCGCAATACATTCTCTTCCAGCACAACCCATCTGAGTTGGATATCCGGGTTAGCTTGCTCGAAGTTGCGGGAAAGTCCCTGTATGACGACCATATCGCCATTATTGACGGTAGCGATCGTCAGTCTAGTTTTCTGTGCTGCTTGCGAATTCGGCGAACAAGCGTGCAACAGTTGCGCCAGCATGACTCCGGCAAAGAATGCAACCAGCACTTTAGCGAAGCGGGAGATACGCATTGCATAACTCCTTTGTTTAAAAAAAGATTGGCGAAGAAGTTATTAAGTTTATGCTCAAACTTTGGGCAAAAGCTCAATAATAGAATCATATCTAGACCCTCCCAAAAACTTAAAAGTCAACAGGGGATTTGCAACAATTCTTAATTAACGAGGTTGGAACCATGACAGCGAAAGCAACTTATCAGTTTGCGGGTAAGACGATTCTGATTACAGGCGGTGCGGGAGAAATTGGCAAGGCGACGGCACGCCGCTTTGCGGCTGATGGTGCAGGTATATTCTTGCTGGATTTGAATGAAGCGAAGATGGCAGAAGCAGTTCGGGAATTAGAAAAATACAATGTTCCGATCGGCATATTTCGCTGCGATGTTACGGATGCGGACAACGTTGCCAAAGCTTTTGCTGCTGGTGTCGAGCAGTTCGATCGGATCGACTACGTATTTAATAATGCAGGTTATCAAGGAGTATTTGCCAAAACGGATGAATATCCAGAAGATGATTTTGAAAAGGTAATCGATATTAACGTTATCGGCGTTTTCCACATTCTTAAGGCAGCGGCTCAACATCTCAGGGATGCGGGTGGAGGAGCGATCGTCAATATGGCGAGTCATGCGGGAGTGGATGGCCCCCCAAATATGATTGCTTATGCGGCTTCCAAGTTTGCGGTGATAGGAATTACCCAGACGGCGGCGAAAGACTTAGCTCCCCATAACATTAGGGTAAATGCGCTCTCTCCTTCGCTAATCGGCCCCGGCTATATGTGGACGCGACAAACGGAATTGCAGGCGGCGGTAGGATCGCAGTACTTCGATCGCAATCCCAAAGTAGTCGAGCAACAGATGATCGATTCAGTGCCGATGCGTCGTTTGGGAAGTCTGGAAGAGGTTGCCAATGGGGTAGCGTTTCTGATGAGTGACGAGGCAAGTTACATTACTGGGTTTAATTTGGATATTACTGGCGGTCAATAGAGTGCGATCGCCTATACAATAAAAATTGAGCAAAAGTTATATCTTTAGATATAAGCTCAAACCATTAACTCGATCTAGAAGTTCTTGCTTTCGATCGATACGGTCAAAGGTGGAATATGAAAGAACTCGGCTTGGAACGGCGAGACCGCAAATTGGAACTCGCTGCTCATGCTGCCTGGTTATACTACATCGCCCAAAACACCCAGGAGGAGATTGCCGCCAAGCTGAACGTTTCCCGGCAAACTGCACAACGTTTGGTTGCGCTGGCGGTAAGTGAAAAACTAATTAAATTTCGGCTGGATCACCCTCTCAGCGAATGTATTGCGCTGGCTGAGTCGTTACGCGATCGCTTCAATCTATTACTGTGCGAAGTAGTACCGAGCGATGGAGGCAATGGGGATACCTTCAACGGAATTGCCGTGTGTGCTGCTACCCACTTAGAAACTTATCTGCTGGCGAAAACTCCAACAATTCTGGCATTTTCATCGGGACGCACATTGCGATCGATGGTCGAGCAAATTCCATCAATGGAGCAACCGCAACATAAAATTGTATCTATTATTGGCAATATGTCTCATTATGGGCGTGCAGGTCGCCACGAAGTCGTGATGCACTTGTGCGATCGCGTCGGTTCCCAAGTATATCCAGTTCCCACACCCGTTGTCGCCACCAGTATTGAAGAAAGAGAACTTTTGCAAACTCAGCGATCGTTCATCGCCGTGAAATCCCTTGCAGAGCAAGCCAAAGCCACCTTTGTCGGCATCAGTCACATCGCCTGGAATGCGCCATTACATCAAGACGGTTTCATCAGCGACGATGAAGTAGCTGAACTAATAGAATTGGGAGCAGTAGGAGAAATAGCAGGTTGGGCTTTTTGCGATCGGGGAGTTTTGCTGCAAAAAGGAACGAACACCCGTGTCGCCAGCGTCCCCCTAGAACAACCCGCTCAACGCCTCATTATCGGTGTAGCAGGCGGCGTGAAAAAAGCCGAGGCAATTTTGGCTGCGTTGCGTGGCAAGTTAATTACCGGACTGATTACCGACGAAGCTGCTGCCCAAGCGATTCTTGGCAAAATTGGCTGAATAAAGCTTTATTAAAGAGTTTGTGTCACTTTAAATACTTTAATAAATAATTATAACTTTTTACAGACACACTCGTTGCATCAGATTTATTATTAATTCACAGTAGGTTTAACCAGTAAATTTCAATTTTAAGAGTATAGAAAAATGAATAAAGTTTTGGGTTTTGCATTTGTAGCAGGTTTGGTAAGTGTAGTAAATTTACCATATTTAGGAAGTGATAAAGCTCTAGCACAGCAAGGTGCGTACCATTCACTACAATCCTACAATTTTCCTAATTTATACATACGTCATCGCAATTTATTAGGAGAAATTTCAACAATTTCATCTCCTCTAGATAAACAAGATGCAACATTTAAAATCGTTCCAGGATTAGCAGATAGCAATTGCGTCTCATTTCAGGCTCAAAATAATCCGGGAGCATATCTTCGACATCAAGAATTTAGAATTAAACTTGCTACTTTAGAAAATTCACAACTATTTAAAGCAGATGCAACATTCTGTCAACGTCCAGGATTAGCTGATTCAACACTAGCATCTTTTGAGTCTTATAACTCCCCAGGTCGTTATTTGCGTCATCGTGATTTTAACTTGTACCTTGAAAAAGATGAGAGTGAGCTTTTTCGGAAAGATGCGACATTTAGGATAGTTAATCCTTTAGGAGTTAATGCAGTAAGTTTTCCAATAACAGGTAATAAAGAGGATAGAGTAGCAAACGGTCGAATGCGTACTTCATTTTCATTAAATGCAGATGGAACACTCACAGCAGTTACAAATACGCGAACCGGGGTACAGCTAGCAGGTTTTACTGGAGCAGTAAGCGTAATTCTTGTTGACGAAAATAAGCAGCCAATTTGGGTTTCTGGTGTTCACTCTTACGGAGTAGATGGTTGTACGATTGGTAGATGTAACAGGAATGATAATTGGAGTGAAAACGTTCCCTCGGAAATTATGAGCCAAGTGAGAGGATATGCTATTCTTCAACAGCACGATCCTAAATGGAGAGTGTTCGATCGGGGGACACAATTCTTAAGCTGGTTGAGATCTGATGAAGGAAAGGCAACAGTCGCAACGATTGCAACCATCATCTCTATGCTTTAAGCTCCCAAACGTGCAGAAAAAATCGCTTGGAATCGTTGCTGGTTCCAAAAGCTAGGCTGCACCTTCTTCTGAAGAAGGCACAATCAGTTCAGTTTGCAAAATATCTGCCAAAATTTGTAACCAGATGTGCGATCGCCTTTCTCCACCGTTCCTAAGAGTCGGTAAAGCTGCTGCCCAAGCGATTCTGGCTAAAATTTAGTGTTTGTCCCCAGCCAAGATATCCTAAAAAGGGATAAATTGACAAGCACTTTAGTTTTCTTAATTCGTAGAGTTATTAGATGAGTTTGCCTAACCAAGACCCCTGCAACACCCTAAAACCCAAGGCAACGAGTACAGTTGGTCGCGGAAAAGTAGTGAAGCTAGACGCAAATCCAAGCTTTTCTGTATGGAGTGATGAATTTGTTACTCTATCCTTGGGCAATAGCCTCGAACATTACGATCGATGGGAACAACCCACCGTTATCGTGTCAGATGGGGCTTATGGTGTGCTGGGATTTGAAGGGGATACCTCCGATCATCTCGATTTACCTGAGTGGTATAAACCTCATATTCAAGCTTGGTCAAAGGCAGCTATGCCATGTACGACACTGTGGTTTTGGAATTCAGAAATAGGTTGGGCTGTCGTTCATCCAATTCTAGAAAAGCATGGTTGGCGTTATGTTAATTGTAATATTTGGAATAAAGGCAAAGGTCATATAGCGGGTAATGTAAATACAGGAAAGATTCGCAGGTTTCCAGTAGTTACAGAAGTCTGCGTTCAATATGTTAGAGATGTAACTATTAATGAGCTTCCTTTGAAAACATGGTTGCTTAAAGAATGGAAGCGATCGGGACTGCCACTAAAAAGAGCAAATAATGCTTGCGGTGTAGCAGATGCGGCAACTAGAAAATATTTCGATCGAGGGCATTTATGGTATTTTCCACCTCCAGAAATGTTTGAAAAGTTGGTAAATTATGCAAATGAATATGGAAATACAGAAGGCAGACCATATTTTTCTTTAGATGGCGATCGACCTTTGACGGGACGAGAATGGAGTCAAATGCGATCGAAATTTAAATGTCCTCATGGGTTTACAAACGTTTGGGAACGTCATGCTTTGCGAGGAGATGAGCGAATTAAAATACCTTCTGGTAAAGCGGTACATCTCAACCAAAAACCTCTTGACTTGATGAATCTCATCATTGAAGCTTCAAGTGATGAAAATGATGTTATTTGGGAACCATTTGGAGGCTTATTTAGTGCATCGCTAGCAGCACGTAACTTGAGACGAAAAGCCTACTCCTGTGAAATCGACCCAGACTATTTTTACTATGGAGTAAACAGATTTACTCAATAAGTTCATCAATATTCTCTTCTTTAATATCCAAGTAGGTTTGTAGAGCTTGCTTGATGGGATTTTCTCTACGGGTTGATAGCAATCTATTCCATTGTCCGATCGTCATCCCAGAAACTTCAATATTGAAAACACGCCGTTTGAATTGCTCTATACCCGGATGTACAATCCTGTCCATCTTCGCAAAATTGGTATCTAGCCTATATTTATACCGTATCAACAATTCCCGTAAAAGTAATTGATATTCTCTGGTCGGTCTGTATATTTTTCCTTCAATTCCCCATGATTCAACTATTTTTTGTGCTTCTAAAAACTCTTCTGTAGAACCTTGAAATTTATAACCGTTAGTGTTTGTTTGCTGTAGATTAGCAGTTCTTTGAGTTGTGTCTTCCGGCTCTAAAACAAGGTAATCTGGTGGATTATGGTAGTGATTATCTCTAGCAGCAGCTACAGACAAACCAGAAACAACACATACATCAACAATCCGAGGTTTACCATAAATAACTCTCTCTGGTAGCCATGCCAAAATTGCAACATAAGTCTGGTCAAATTGGAAATGGTTTTGGCTATCTTTGAAACGTGCTGTTATTTCTGTAGCAAGCGGAAACCATGCTTTAATTTCTAACCCTGGCGTTGGTTGAACGCTGCCTACAAAAATGGTATCGGGAAAACCAGGGTCTTGCCTCTGCCACTTGCCAAACTCAGAGAATTCGTCTTGTTTATTTAGAAACTCAACAGTATTAAATTCAATCAGATTTCCCAGTAGTGGCGAAAGCTTGGAGATAACTTTAGATAAATTGACTGCTGCATCTACAGAGATAGGTTTGGTAATATCCAATATGTCAAAAATATGTCCAGATAACCCATCTAAATAATGAGATGCCGATCTAATTACATCTTGTGTATTCATCCTTTTTCTCCACAAGATGTCCCTGCTAATTGTTGCTCAATCTCCCTAATAATTTCACATGGGTCTATGCCGATCGCACGAGTAACTACCAAAAATTCAATCACATCTAATCGTCTTTCGCCGTTTTCATATTTCGCCACAAAAGATTGCGGTTTGTTGAGAGATTTAGCAAGTTTTGCTTGCGTCAACTTAGCTTCCTTCCTTGCCGCAATCATGCGCTGGCGAAAAATGTCATACTCAGGGCTAAAGATGGATTTCATCTTGCCTTATTTAAAAAATATCTGTGCCTCAGATACGATAAACCGATTTTGGGATTATCCCAAAATGGGATATTTAGGAGCGATCGCGCAGTGCTAAGAATGGACAGATTCCTCACAACCATTGATTTGATGGGCTTTAAGCTTTATTGCGTTGACAATTGCTTGGACGATCGCGCTCCTCAACCCCTTGCAACTTATCGACGAAGCAGCTGCTTAAGCGATCCTTGCCAAAATCGGCTGAATCAAGATATACAAAGAGTTTGCACCAGTTTGAATACTATAGTCTATAGCACTATTGTATTCAAGGCATTAACCTAGCTTTAATGCCGCTCAAAAAATTGGATCGTCTTCTAGGAGTAGAGATACAACGTCTTCGCACGGCGAAACGTTGGTCACAGGAACATCTTGCAGAGGTTGCGAATCTGCATAGAACTTATATCAGCCAACTAGAACGAGGGTTGAAAAGTCCATCTGTCCGGGTTCTTTACCAAATTGCTACTGCACTAGGCGTGACTATGAGCGCACTTCTGGAAGCAGTTGAGGAATCTTTGGATGCTGACGAGTGAGGAAGTTGAGAGATTAAGGGAAGCGATCGTTGCGACAATTGCCGCTCCCATTGTTGGCTCCATAGAGGATTACTCCTGGGAAGCGATATTTCATTATGTTAAAAATATTCCTCTTTCCGATCCTACATCTGGGCGCACTAAGCTTCTACATGATGCTGTTGATATTAGAACGCGAACAGGCTGGTCATTAAAGACAATTCAGTTACCAAACCTTAACCCTGGATTTACTTTTGCGTTCGTAATTCAACGAGCCGATGTAGTTACAAAAGCAGCAGCACTAGGCTTTCCTGGTTTGACAGTAGACTCACCGCCAGCAAATTTGGGAGAAGCGATCGTTTACCATTGGAACCAAAAACTGATATACGATCGCACTCTACAAGGTGTAACAGATAGCTACGAAGGCATCCTTTGCAAAAAGAAAAACGCCACTGAATATGTATATGTCGAGTACCCCCTAACTCCACTCGATCCGCATCAGTTTTCTTGGAACTGGTCAATCGATCGAAATACTAGAGAGGCAGGCAAAGGATTACAAGGAAAAATTGATGGTAAGCTAACATTAATTTGGTATAAAAATCAAAAGCAACTTTTTAAAGTCCAAACTATTCCAGAGCAACCAATTCGGATCGTAATTGAGCGAAACCGCCTGACACCTGATGAGTACGTGCAAGCCATCTTGTCAACTCTTGAACAGAAGTTTAATTAGCCACAAGATGATGAGGACTCCTCTGGAGAATACATTCAGCGATCGCTTTAGCTAACAAGGGAGGTACTGATTCTCCGATTTGGTCTGCCATTTCCGTATATGAACCCAGGAAATGAAATTTATCTGGGTAAGAATGAAGCCTTGCAGCTTCACGGATTGTAATAGTCCTATCTTGTGTGGGATGAAAGAATCTTCCAGATCCAGGGTGAAAAACCCACCTAGTAATAGTTCTAGCGGGTTTATCCCAGTATAGTCTTCCATAAGCTCCGCTGTAATGCTTTTTTGGCGCTAGTTCTGGAGGTAAATCTCTAGCATCTTGACCTTCTTTTAAAACTCTAGCTCTAGACATTTGGATGGAGCTTAATTTACGAGCAACGTGATTAACTAGCTTGTTACTACCGCTACGTAGTAATCTTTGATAATTACTTTGCGGTTCGCAGATATATGTCTCTGCGGTATATTCCTGTCCAGCTTCTAGTAATGGCAAATCTCCGATCGCGTCTCTGACAGTCACAATTGGAGAGGCTATAGGCTGTAGTAAATTTAGCTGAATACTCTTTTGTTCGGATTTAAGAGATTTAATATCTCCATAATGAGTAGGTTCTGGAATTGTAGGAGCAACACCATTCAAACATCCTACAAAAAAAGCTCTTGCTCTAGTTTGGGGAACCCCATAATTTGCAGCATTTAATGATGCGGATGTCACCCCATATCCCATTTGCTCTAGTTTTATGGTTATCTCTTCTCTAACTGTACCGTTATAGGCTTTCAGAATTTCGGGTACATTCTCCATCACAACATACAAAGGTCGGAATTCTTTTACAAACTCTAAAAAAGTTTTGTATAGCTGGTTGCGAGGGTCTTCTAAATATCTGTATTCAGCAGGAATATTGCGAGAGAATCCTTGACATGGAGGGCCACCAATTATCGCGGTTAACTCTTCTTTTTCTAATTGAAGTGTTAGTCGAATTTCCCTAGCATTAATTGTGCGAATATCCTTTGCCAGAACTAATTTTGTTTCTGGGTAGTTATGCTTAAATGTTGCCAAAGCTTTCGCATTTTCATCAATAGCGCATATCGTTTGAAAACCCGCTAAGTGAAAACCTGTAGTTAAGCCCCCAGCACCAGCAAATAAATCAATGACAGTGTGTACCATATATTGAATACTATTGTATTCGCAGAAAAAAGTCAACTCGACGAACAAACGCCGCTACCAGTTCTAATCGTTTTCTTCTGGCGATCGCAAAACGCCTTTCAGAGCTTCGTACAATAACTTATACCGCTTGAACCCTTCTTCATACACAGCATTTGCTTGTGGCTGTACTGTATTGCTGTCCTGTGAGAGGATCGCAAATGCAGCCTCTAAGTTGGGATATGCACCAACTCCTACCATTGCCAAAATAGCTGCTCCATAAGCTGCACCTTCTTCCGAAGAAGGTGCAATGAGTTGCGTTTGCAAAATATCTGCCAAAATTTGTAACCAGATGGACGATCGCGCTCCTCCACCTGTAGCCAAAAGTTGATGGACGGGTGTAATCTCCGTAATTACCTCCAACGCTTCCCGCAAGCTGAATGCAACCCCCTCCAGTACAGCACGAATCAAGTCTGCTTGCGTATGAGCTAGTGACAAATTTACCCAAGCGCCACGAGTATCTGGATCGAGGTGCGGACTGCGTTCACCTGCAAGGTGAGGTAAAAATAAAACACCACGCGCACCGGGTTGGGATCGCGCTGCTAAATCCATCAGTTCTGTATAAGCAATGTGCGGTGCAAATGTATCCCGATACCAACGCAGAGAACCACCCGCCGCCAGCGTTACTCCCAGTAAATGATACCCACCATCTACATGACAGAACAAATGCACTCGACCTTCTGGATCGGGAATCGGGCGATCGCAAGGTGCAAAAATTACACCAGATGTACCGATACTCAAACTTCCCCGATTGAGATTGCTCGATGAAATGCCTAAACCGATCGCAGCTGCTGCATTGTCGCCTCCGCCTGCAATTACAGGCAATCCCGCAGGTAATCCCACGCGGCTAGCTATTTCCGGTTTCAGTTTACCTGCGATCGCGGTAGACTCAACTACTGAAGGAAACAACTCTACATTAATACCAAGAGCATTAAGTATATCCGTATCCCATTGCCGATTAGCCAGGTTCAAACATCCCACACCAGACGCATCGGATGGTTCTGTTACTCGTTCCCCAGTCAGCACATATCCTAAATAATCTTTTGGCAGCAATATTTGCTGAAGTCGAGCATAAGCTTGCGGTTCTTCACTTCTCAACCATATCAACTTCGGCAGTTGAAACCCTGTAATTGCAGGATTTCCGGTACGCTGAATTAACTCTTGACGGGGAACGATCGCTTCGATTTCTTCAACAGCTTTACCCGTGCGTTGATCGTTCCACAAAATTGCAGGTCTGATAACATTACCATCAGCATCCAAAGGCACCATACCGTGCATTTGTCCCGACAAACCGAGTGCGTAGACGCGCAGCGGCTTGTCGCCAGACATCGTTCGGTGTCCTTCTAGCTGTTGAGTAACATTGGATAGCGCATCCAGACTTGCTTCCACCCAATCTGATGGGTTTTGCTCCGTCCAACCGGGTTGGGGGGTTAACAGGGGATAGCTACTGGTTGCTTGGGCGATAATTTGACCTTGCAAGTCAACTGCGATCGCTCGTACTCCTCCCGTACCCAGATCTAAGCCAATTACAAGCTCTGCCATTTTTCCCTTTCCATATTTATTGACATTAGTTAGTTTTAGTTAGCAAATCTTTAACTAACTATTAGTCCTTGAGGGCGATGAGGATGTCAATTATCAACATTAATACGGGAGAGCCTTCTTTGAATGCAAACCGGAAACTTAATTAAGGTTTGACTATCGCCTTAGAATTAATCGCTTTCACCTTACCCCGTTTTACCAAACCTTGATAGAGAAAAGCTGCCACTTCCGCACGAGTAGCTGGTTGATTCGGTCTCAACAAATTTGAGTTAGAGCCTACTACTAAACCAGCCTGAATAGCAGCTGCTACTTTGCCTCTAGCATATTTGGGAATCTGAGCCGCGTCTTTGTAACTTTGTAATATTTTTTCTGGATTGGCAGGTACTTTCAAATCCAAACCGCTAGCCAGTGCAACAATAGCTTCTGTTCTGGTCACCGATTTGGCCGGTCGGAAATAATCTTTAGGATATCCCTCCATAAATCCTGCCATATCGCTTTCTTTAATTGATGAATATGCCCAGTGGTTGTTAGGCACATCTTCAAAAGCTGTCGCCGCTTCTTCTGGTTTCTTGTTAAATGCTTTATCTAGCCTGACTGCAAATTCAGCTCGCGTCATTGCTTGATATGGGCGAAAAGTTTTATCGGTAAATCCTGTAAAAACACCGCGCTGAGTAAGAGCTGCAATAAATGGAGTTGCCCACAAGTTAGCCGGAACATCGGAAAATTTAACTTGTTTGGCTGGTGTAGAAGCTTTTCGTGCAGCCGGTGCAGCTGGAACTGCGGTGACTATCTTTGGTAGGGTTTCGATACTAGAGCGTTTTAGCTTACCAATAGGTTGGGCCTTCTTTCCCGGCGCGATCGCACCTACTATCTTGGGAGAAGGTTGCGCTTTCTTGGGGGGAACGATCGCAGCAGCTGCTTTTGAAGAAGTTTGTGTCTTTTGAATAGGAAGGATTGCGGCAGCTACCCCTGTAGACAGTTTTGCCGTTTCACCCGGAACGATCGCCACGGGATCTTTTGCCGAAGGACTCGCGATCGCAGGTGGAACTGGTGAAGGAGAAGGAGACTGTCCTGTAGCGGGAACTAATTCAGGCGGAAGAACGCTGATAAAATTCAAACTCTGCGGTTTTTGAGATACCGCCCACCAAAAAATACTGCCGATAGTGGACAAGGCAACCAAGATGCCGATGAACTCATCAAATCCTAATGGATCTTTTGGAGATGACTGGGGATCTGGTAAAGGGGAATTTGTCATCTCGATCGCCCTCCTAGAGAAAACGGCAATTTTAATATAGATTACCGTACTACTGCCAGTTGTGAAACTGCCTCTTCAGGAATAGTTCCTTCAATGGGAAAATGCTTGTCCAGCAACTGGGGTACTTCTTGAAGATCTACTCGCTTGTAACGAGTTTTATCTGGCATCACAATATTTGGCCCTGCCTTGCACTGCTTCATGCAGCCAGTTGCCTTCACTGTCACCTCTCCCGACAAACCGCGATCGCGCAACCCTTCCTCCAAGAAGCGAGTAACCTGTCTAGCGCCAAGCTTGCAGCAATCTGATTTTTGACATACTAAAATACAAGCCTGCACTTTGGCAGGCTTAGTGGCTTTGGTTGAGGTAACAGTCTCTAAGGGCGATGCCGATGTCGCCGCTAGAGCGGCTTTAGGCAATACTTCATAGACTTTTATCTTATGTTCGCCTGTTTCTCGATCGAGCTTTTCTTCACCAAAAATTTCGATCCAATCCCCCGGTACGAGAACCCGATAGCGGCTGAGCGTCGCCCTCGCTTCTTTCGAGAGTTTAAGCCAGAGCTCGCCTTCGGCAGTAGCAAGTCTCATCCGCTTGATTTTGCAGGCATCCTCCACTTCATAACCCAGGAAACGTCCTTCTAGCTGAAATGGCGACATTTGAGAGCTTTTGTGTTTACCCACGATTGCCAATCCTTTTTTCTTTCAATAATTATTCTCAATTTGAGATAAATTCATCTTGCCAAGGTCACATACCGGTTTTGTTAAATTTCAGTTGCCAACACCGATCTAGCCATACTGCCAAGTCGCGCCGAGGGCGAGTTAATTGCCCGATCGCACTCCATACTTGGATCGCTGCTAGCGGGCTATTTACCTCAACTTGCAGGTCACCCCGCTCGGTACACCAGCACGCAATACCTAGCGATTGCAGTCTTTGGTAAGCTTGCCAGCGCTCGCCTCGCGGAATGCCCACAACCTGTCTGGCCACCTGGTTAACGCTCGATTGCTCCATCCGATTTGTTTCAACTTAACTGCGAATTATTCTCAATTCATTTATACACTAAGTTGAGGCACTTGTTGACATTTATTTTCAAAACTTGTACAAAAATTTAAAGAACCCGCAGCAGACTGGCAACGCTATCCACAGCTTCCAGGCTGCGAATGTCGTCCAAAGCTAGGCGGAAATTACCTTCCCGGACATCGTGAGTGACAACGACAATCTCTGCCAATTCACCTTGGAAGCCTGTCTGTACGACAGACTCCAGGCTAACGCCGCGATCGCCGAAGCAAGTCCCCAGTTTGCCAATAACACCAGGGAAGTCTTTTGTCAAGAAGCGAGCGTAAAATCGCGTCACCAATTCTTCTATTGGGGCAATTTGGCAATAGTGTTGATGGGAACAAGCGAGAAGCGAATGAAGAGTGGGGGAGTGGGGGAGTGGGGGAGTGGGGGCAGCATTATCTACATTTTCTCCCGCTCTCCCCTTCTCCGGCTCTGCTACCTTCAGGACAGAGACAATGTTTAAAATATCGGAGACAACGGCAGTAGCAGTTGGGCCAGCACCGGCACCCCTGCCGTAGAACATAACTTGACCGATCGGTTCGCCTTCTACCAAAATCGCATTATAGACCCCGTTGACACTGGCTAGGGGATGAGTTTTCGGGAGGAGGGTAGGATTAACTCGAATCGAGAGTAGTTCCGAGTTGACATCTAATTTTTTGGCAATTGCCAGCAACTTAATTACAAATCCCAACTTTTCGGCGTAAGCGATATCCGCCGCACCTACCTGAGAAATTCCTTCGCAATACACATCTTCTAATTTGATGCGTCCGCCAAAAGCTAAAGATGCGAGGATAGCAATTTTATCCGCAGCGTCCAAACCATCCACATCTGCCGTCGGGTCAGCTTCAGCATAGCCCAAGCGTTGCGCGTCGGCGAGAACTTCGCCAAAGTCCGCACCTTCATCTCGCATTCGGGTGAGGATATAGTTAGTCGTACCGTTGACAATACCGATAACCGTTTGAATGCGGTTAACTCCCAAAGCTTGTTTGAGCGGTTGAATTACCGGGATACCGCCGCCGACAGAGGCTTCTAGCATCACGTAAACGCCTTTTTCGTTCGCAGCGGTGAAGATTTCGCTGCCAAAACGAGAAATTACGGCTTTATTGGCTGTAACGACGTGCTTACCGTGGGCAATGGCTGTGAGGATGAGAGATCGCGCCGGCTCCAATCCACCCAGCACCTCTACCACGATATCAATATTCGGGTCAGTGACGATCGCTTCCAGATCCGTTGTCAGGATCTCCGGTGGCAATTGTACCGTGCGGGGTTTATCGAGCGATCGTACCCCCACCCGATAAATTTCCAACTCCCGCACCACCGGATGACGACCCTCCGGCGACAGCAAAATCTCCGCCGTCCCCGTACCTACCGTTCCCAATCCCAGCAAACCGATTTTGAAACCCACGCTTCTGACCCGTTGAAACGTAATTAAACCCCACCCATTGTAAGATATTATAGTTACCAAAGTTAAGTATTCCCTTCCAGGTCACCCGATTTTGGATTTTGGATTTTAGATTTTGGATTGGTTCCGCCTTTTCAAGGCGGATCTTGAAATTCGGAAACATTTTTTGATGATTGCCATTGAAATGGTAAGCTTTAAACCCCTTTTTTTCGGTCAGCATTAATATTTATTTCTTATTCATCTAAACGGTATAAATTATGCAACAAACTGATGAAAAACCCGTAATTATTTATCCGTCTAGTGATGGCAAGCCGATGGCAGATAGTACGATACAGTATGACTGGATTACCAAAATAAAAGCGAATTTAGATGGCATATTTAAGGACGACCCGAACGTATTTATCACAGGGGACTTAATCTGGTATCCAGTAGAAGAAAGAAAGGATATTTGCCAAGCTCCCGATGTGATGGTAGTCTTCGGTCGAGAGAAAAAAGAACGCAAATCTTACCTCCCGTGGAATGAAGATAATATTGCTCCCCAAGTGGTGTTTGAGATTCTTTCTGAAACTAACACCAAGAAGGAAATGAATAAAAAACTTTTATTTTATAACGAATATAATGTCGAGGAGTATTATCTCTACGATCCTAAGAAGAAGAATTTGGATGGATGGCTGCGAAATGAAGGTATATTAGATGTAATTGAGTCGATGTCTGCTTGGGTGAGTCCCCGTTTGGGAGTGCGGTTTGAATTTTCAGATGCAGGATTAGAACTATACCGACCAGATGGACAAAAGTTTATTGACTTTGTAGAATTGGAACGCAAAGCTGTAAGATTAGCAGCAAAATTGCGAGAGTTAGGAATTGACCCGGAAACAATTTAATCTAGCAGCACATTATGGTAGCGTGCGTCAGAGTTTTCAACTGTTATTGTTTGGTTATGACACGGGAACTAACATTATCGATCGAAAGTGTTGAAATTATCGCCCGTGCCTAACCCACCCTACGATTAGATCCGCTCATTATATCACATAGGTGAAAAATCTGTTATTGGTTTAATAGCTACACCGCAAGCAAGTGCCGCATTTAATTGTTTATCATCAACTGTAATTAACGGAAAATCTCGATCTAATGCTAAGGCAATGTACAAAGAATCATATATCGCCAATTGATGAGTTAAACCATTTTGCAAAGCACGCGGTAGTAAATTTTTAACTGGCACAATTTGAAACGGCAGATCTAACATATCGATAACAAATTGCTCTGCATCTGTCTGCGAAAGTCCCCGAAAACGGACATTACTCCACAGAACATTAACGCATTCGATCGAGCAAAACTCAGGAATATACAACTCATCGCCATGACTGATTCCAGCCACAAGAATCCGCACCTCTGGGGTGTATGGTTCTGTAAGAAAATATTTAATTACTACGCTGGCATCAACTACATAGGCTGTCGCCATTTTTCTCTCTCCGCAATAATCATTTCACTTCCCGTTGGCGTTCCGGGTGGTGGCGTCCACCTGTGGCGATCGACTGATTCCATTACTTCTTGCAAAGAGCGCTTTTTTGCTGGTATACTAGATTGCCGCTCCTGCCGTAACCTTTCATCCACAACCTGAGTAATTATCGCCTTAAGTTCTTCCACAGTCAAATCTGCTACTTGTTTGTCGCCCATTTTTACTAACTCTCGATCGCATCTAAAACAATTATAGTAGGGTGAGCATTGCCCACCCTACTATACGAATCCCTATTAAAAATAGAAAACCGAGTAATTGAGAATCAAAATAATCCAATTCCCAATCCCCAATTCTCCATTTCCTAGTAAGTTTCTACGTGCCAGCGACCGGCTTTCTTCAAAGTTCTTTGATACTCATTCCAAGCCACTCCATCCTTACTAGCAGCTTCAGTAAGAGCTTGGTCGATACCATCTTCCATACCCTTCAAACCGCAGATGTAAGTGTGGGTATTTTCTTGCTGAATTAGTTTCCAGAGTTCAGCGCTATTTTCGGCTACCCTGTCTTGGATGTACATCT
Organism: Aerosakkonema funiforme FACHB-1375; assembly: GCF_014696265.1. GTDB lineage: Bacteria > Cyanobacteriota > Cyanobacteriia > Cyanobacteriales > Aerosakkonemataceae > Aerosakkonema > Aerosakkonema funiforme_A. The sequence continues at coordinate 41,638 of NZ_JACJPW010000048.1, forward strand.
TGCCACCTTGGGCATTTTTCTGTTCGCGGCTGATAGCATAAGTCAAGCGGAAATTATCGGGATAGCGCTCTTGCATTTCCTCTAATTCTGGCTTGTACAGGATATTCGGGCTGGTTGCCACACCGAAAATCAGCCAAGCCAAGCCATTAAACCTATAGTCCGGGTTGGCAGCTCTTTCGTTATCCTTGAACATCCGCCACAGGTAAGCGCGGAAGGGTGCAATACCAGTACCCGTCGCCATCATAATCACATTGATGTTCGGGTCGTTCGGTAGGAGCATCTCCTTGCCTGTTGGCCCGGTGATTTTCACTTCATCGCCGGGGTTGAGCTTGCAGAGATAGCTAGAACAAACACCTTCCACAAGTTCGCCGGTTTCTGGATGCTTGTACTCCAGCTTCCGGACACAGAGAGATACCGTCTTGTCATCGACGCGATCGCCGTGACGAGTAGAGGCGATCGAGTATAACCTTAACTTGTGAGGTTTGCCGTTCTTGTCCGTTCCCGGTGGGATGATACCAATACTTTGGCCTTCCAGATACCGCAGTTCGCTACCCTCAAGGTCGAACATCAGGTGACGGCAAGTGCCAATACCGCCTTCGCCAACCAACTCCTCGTTGCTTATGCACTTCCCAGTCCAGGGATTGTTGGGACGATAAGTATTAACCGGCACATTTTCATGAGCCTTTGCTTGAGTCATAGGCTTGGTTTTTTCCTCTAACTTCGCAGGTTCTGGTGCTGGTTCTGATGTCGCTTTCACATCCCCTGCTTTGTCAGATATCGCTTGGCCATTGGTTTGCTCTTGCCCTGAAGGCCGGATGCTAACAATTTGGCCGCCCATGCGCGTAATCCGCCGCATTTCTTCATTCATGCGGTTATAGGGCACAGTGATAAATACGCTGCCACTACGACGAATCGGGTAGCTCATTTTGTCAGTTTCATCGTTCTGACGCAGACCCACCACTTCATAAACAAACACACGGCTACCAGATACCGTGTTAGCAGCACTACCAGCTGCGCTAGGATTGTACATTGCTTCGATCTCTCCGAACTGAACTTCACTTGTTGCTGCTGCCAAGTTCCCTTGCCACCACATGAGTGTTCTACCACCAGCTAGATAGCTAGGGTTAGAACTTATAGCTGAAGAAAGCAGCCTTTTATAGTGTTGCAAAGCTAAGCTCACCGGTCAAAGATCCCAGGAGCGGAAAATCCGACATCAGACCTTCCCTACCCTACAGGGTAAACCTCCTACAGAATGTGACCGTCGAGTCAGTTTTACATTTTTTTTATAAAAAATGCACAACTAACATTAGCATAAATACTTGAGCTAAAACGATTCCACTTTGTTTTATGCCTTGTAAGGCAGATCCCACTCTGGTAAGATCTTTCAATAATAGTGTAGTAGTAAATACTTACTCATCGAAGGCTTGAGTCTTCCCTAAAGGGCAGATGCCAGACTGCCACACGGATTGGTTTGTTTTCGTGCTTTGTCGCGAAAGCGCAACGTCTCTCAAAAAGATAGTTGCCGTTCCAATCAAAGGGTGACCTTTAGGCTGTGGATTTAGCTCAAGTTTAGACCCGGTTAGTAGAGAATCATAATCGACAGAGGGAAGCTATGACCAGTAAGCCGGACCGCGTGGTTCTAATTGGCGTCGCCGGAGACTCCGGATGCGGTAAATCCACATTTTTGCGCCGCATAACGGATTTGTTTGGGAAAGAGTTTGTCACCGTGATTTGTCTGGACGATTATCACAGTTTGGACAGAAAGCAGCGCAAAGAAACGGGAATTACCGCGCTTGACCCCAGGGCAAACAACTTTGACCTGATGTACGAGCAAATTAAGGCGCTCAAGAACGGTCAGACGATTAACAAGCCGATCTACAATCACGAAACCGGCATGATCGATCCACCAGAAGTGGTGGAGCCAAATCATATCGTGGTGATCGAGGGGCTGCATCCCCTGTACGATGAACGGGTGCGATCGCTAATCGACTTCAGCGTGTACCTCGACATCAGCGAAGAAGTCAAAATTGCTTGGAAAATCCAGCGGGATATGTCCGAGCGGGGTCACACCTACGAAGATGTGATTGCTGCGATCAACGCTCGCCGCCCAGATTTTACCGCCTATATCGAGCCTCAGAAAGAGTTTGCCGATGTGGTTATCCAAGTATTGCCCACGCAATTACTCAAGGATGACAAAGAAGGTAAGATCCTGCGGGTGCGCCTCATTCAGAAGGATGGAGTGGAAGGCTTTGAGCCAGCTTATCTGTTTGATGAAGGGTCTACGATTGACTGGAGACCGTGCGGCACTAAGCTCACCTGCTCCTACCCAGGTATCAAGATGCACTACGGCCCAGATTCTTACTACGGTCACCCCGCCTCAGTGCTGGAAGTGGATGGACAATTAGACAATCTGGAGCAAGTAATCTATATCGAGAGCCATTTGAGCAAAACTTCGGCCAAGTACCACGGAGAGCTGACCCATCTGTTGCTACAGCATAGGGAATATCCCGGTTCTAACAACGGAACGGGACTTTTCCAAGTCCTCACCGGTCTGAAAATGCGAGCAACTTACGAGCGGTTGACTACTAAGGAAGCCAAGGTTGCAGTTAACGTGTAGAGCCAGATTTTGGTAAAGGTTTTGGGGGCGCGTCGAGTGTCCCCAATTTTTTTATAGCTAGGGACTAGGGGTTAGGGCGTCGGGCGTCGGGGCAGAAGGGATTAGGAGCGAGGGTTTCAGGAATTAAGAATGCCTTAACCGCCTTGACTGTTGCTATATTTGTCGCCTACCAGTTTCCGTCGCAATTGGCGAATAGCTGCGCTATTATTGCGATCGCTAGCAATTTGGAAAAACTATACCATAATATCGGCAATTTATACCTGTAGCCAACAGCTAAGAAATAGTACAGGTTAGGTTAAGTAGAGTAACATACTGGAAGCCACTTAGCAGCAAAAAATGAAGAGACGATCGAGGGGTTTTGCCTTAACGTTTCTAAAGTTGGGATAGATATTTGCTTTAACTGGCTTTGGATACCCATCTGCTTGCTCTCGTGTCAATGTCAGCAGTCTTATTTAAATTTTTATTATCACCTCAAGAACGGGAGAGCCATAAAAAAGCGATCGCTCCTCCGATTAAGAAAGAACGATCGCTCAACTTTCAACCCAGGTAAAAGCAGATAACTTTACTTCACAATCCCCAAAACAGGTTCTAATTCAGACTTCGCAATTACAGGAGACAAAAATTCCTGGGCATAAATCTGAGGATTTCCTTCTGCAATTTGGGTATACGATTGACGAATGTCAGCGTTCACCGCTACAGTTTTCACATCGTATACTTGGGTAGCCAACTTGGGATAGAAACCAATACCGATAATCAGCACTAAAAAGCTAGCAGCGATGAATATTTCACGCGGACTGGCATCGTTAAACTTGGCGTGAATAGGAAGGACGCAACTTGTACCGAAACAAACTGCTTCTTCATGTCCCTCATTTCTCAAGCTGATATCGTTAATATCGCAGGAGGGTGCAATATCGCAGGTGGCACCAGTGTAGTAAAATACTTGGCGCAACATAGAGAGCAGATATATCGGCGTGAGGATAACTCCTACTGCGGCGAGAAATACAGTGACAGTGCGGAAGGTTGAAGTGTAGATATCGCTGGTGGTCACACCCACGAAGACCGAGAGTTCGCTAGCAAAGCCACTCATACCGGGGAGGGCGAGAGACGCCATCGCACCTACTGTAAAGAGGGCGAACACTTTGGGCATAGCTTGACCGACGCCGCCCATTTCGTTCATTGCCATTGTATGGGTGCGATCGTATGTTACGCCTGCCAAGAAGAATAGCACTGAAGCAATCAAACCGTGGGAAATCATTTGCAGCATCGCACCGCTGACTCCCAAGTCGGTGTAAGAGGCAATCCCCAGCAGGACAAATCCCATGTGGGAAACTGACGAGTAGGCTAGGCGGCGCTTCATGTTGGTCTGGGCAAAAGAAGCCAACGCACCGTAGATGATATTGACAACGCCCAGGATTACCAGCACCGGTGCAAAGTAGACGTGAGCGTCGGAGAGCATCTCCATATTCACGCGAATCAGTCCGTATCCGCCCATTTTCAGCAATACGCCTGCCAGAATCATGGATACGGGCGCGGAAGCTTCGCCGTGGGCATCAGGCAACCATGTGTGCAGGGGGAAGACAGCCAGCTTGAGGCCAAAGGCAATCAGCAATCCAGCATAAAGCAGCAGTTCTAATGCGATCGGATAATCTTTGATGGCGAGTTCGACCATATCGAAGGTCAAATTGCCGCCGCCGTAAAGCGCCATTGCCAGGGCTGCGACCAGAATAAATATAGAAGCTGCTGCTGTATAAAGGATGAATTTTGTAGCTGCGTAACGGCGTTTTGGGCCACCCCAAATGGAGACGAGCAGGTAAACGGGAACTAGCTCTATCTCCCACATAATGAAGAGAAGCAGCAAGTCCTGGGCAACAAACACTCCTATCTGTGCTGAGTACAGTACCAGCATCAGGAAATAGAACAGACGGGGTTTGACATCGACTTGCCACGCCGCCAGTATGGAAAGCGTCGTCACGAATCCAGCCAGAAGCACCAACGGAACGGATATTCCATCGACCGACACTGCCCAGTTAAGACCTAACTGAGGTATCCAGGCATACTTTTCTGCGAGTTGAAAAGTAGCGCTGCTCGCATCGTAATGCTTCCAGAAGGCATAGCACATCAACACAAAATCCGCGATGCCTACACCCAGGGCATACCACCGCACGCGCTTGCCGTCTTTATCCGGCAGCACGGGGATGATAAAGGAAGCAACGAGTGGGAGCAGGACAATCGCAGTAAGCCAGGGAAATTGATCGGCCATCATGGTACTAAGAAAAAATACCTAGTTCTTATGGATGAGTCTATTGTATTAAACTTTGTAACAATTTAGTCATAAATCTTTGCCTCAGATATCCATACATTCGTATCTATAGTAAATGTATGTAATAAAAATTACTTAATTTATTCCGCATAAAAAATTTTATAATCTTGATGAGGAATAGGTTTTGGGAATTACCAAAAATAATTTTTTCTAATATAAAGTATTAATTAATACAATAATTTAAAGTAAAATCCGAGAAAACCGAAAAAGGCCGTTGCGGAAGGGTAATGGTGGCTGGACAGGTGGGAGCGATCGCAAAAGCCAAAGCTTCCCATAGGAGCTTTGAGTCAGGTGGCGAGAAACCCAGCTAATTCAGGTGTTTTGGGATATCGGGAGGGTGGAAACGAGCAGAATATATAGTATGGAGGACGAGAGCTAGAGTGCCAGTCCAGTAGAATGAATTGACAAAAAGAAGGAAATATGTGTTATGTAGGGGCTCAGCATTCGGAGCGCTCCAGATGAATCGGATGAAGTGGCTGTGCAGATTCTCAGTTGTTAAACTGGGTCACCCGATGCAAGGATTTTGGATTGGCTGGCTCTTAAAAGAGTGGAGCTTGAAATAGGAAATTTTTTTGATGATTCCCATTCAAATGGAAGGCTTAAAACCGCTTTTTTTCGGTCAAGCCGCGTAACTTAAGACGAGTAATCGACTGCGCGGCTGGTTTGATTTTTTGAAGGCACATTTACTCAAAAAATCTACTGTTTTTTAATAAAAATTTTAATAAATATCACTTCATTTTCGCTAGGTTTACCCTTAAAATTATACTTTGTAAATGATACTAACCAATCGGAAAACATATCGAACGAGTCATCATTTCTTAAGGCCAGCTTAAGTTCGTTCATTTTTATTAGTAATTATTTAATAAGCTCATATCCTGTAGAATGCCACAAATTAAGTTATTATAACGTAAGCCTATCGAAAAACCGGGTTTTCTGGTATGAGTGGTAATAGCTACCAGTATTATCCACCTGCACCCGGTATCCCATGAACCACAGTCCCAATTGTCTTAACTGCATCAACCGTCGCCACTTTCTGCAACTCCTACCAACGGCACTTTCTGTCGCTGTGCTATCAAATGCTCAGCCTGCCAAAGCAGCCAACACCGCCAAAGCTTTAGTCCTCAGTTGCATTGACTCTCGCGTTTTAGAAGCACAACGTTACTTTTTATCATTGCAACATCTCGGTAATCAATACGACTTGACAGCTTTGGCGGGTGCTTCCTTAGCTTTAAGCGGAATTCCCCAGCAAGCAGACGCCGAAGCTTTTTGGGATCAATTGAAATTATCCTATCGATTGCATCATATTCAAAAAGTAATGATATTCGATCATCAAGACTGTAGCGCTTATGCAGATAAGATCGATCCAAAATTAAGTGAAGATAGTGAAAAAGAAGAAAAAGTCCATGAAGAATACTTGAGTGGGGCTTATTGGCAAATACGCGATCGCTATCCAGATTTGAATATAGAATTATATTTTGTTACTCTTAATGCGGAAGTAAAGGCTATTTCACCTTTGGCTAGAGTATAAGTTTTTTAACGAACCGCGAAGACGCGATAGCGAAGCGAAACGCGATAGCGTTTTAGAGCGCGAAGGAAGAGGAAGAAGAGTTAAGAGGAGGAGATGATGCGTTTGATGCCTTCTTTGAGAACGGGGACGTTGAAGTTGATGAGAAGGGCGAGGGGATGATTGGTCATTTTAAAATAGGAGATTACTTGGGCTTCGTGGATGGGTGCTAAATTTTCTACAGCTTTAAATTCCACAATTAGAGTGTCACCGACAAGAAAATCTAATTTGCCCTCACCGACCTGAAAACCTTTGTCTGTCACTGCTACCGGCTTCTGAGGTTGACAGCGTATCCCGCGCATCGGAAATTCTATTTCTAAAGCTTCCTGATACACTGACTCCAAAAAACCTGGCCCCAAAACCCGATGCACCTCAATCGCCGCCCCAATTACCCGATAAGCTAACTCTTCCACCTCATCATTAAGCTCTCTCATTCTTCTCTCTTCTTTCTTCGCGTTCTAAAACGCTATCGCGTTTCGCTTCGCTATCGCGCCTTCGCGCTTCATTCTCTCTTCTCTCTCCATCCCTATGTCAAAATTTTAATACAAACAGCGTATCCCTTAACAGATGACTTCAACCCTACCCCCCCAATACGACCCCTCCAATACCGAAGCCAAGTGGCAAAAATTTTGGGAAGAAAAAGAAATCTTTAAAGCTGACCCAGCAAAAGGCGGCGAATCCTACAGCATGGTCATCCCACCCCCCAACGTGACTGGTAGTTTGCACATGGGTCACGCTTTGGGGCAAACGATTATGGATATCGTCGTCCGCTATCACCGGATGACCGGACGCAATACTCTCTGGGTACCGGGAACTGACCACGCCAGCATCGCCGTTCACGTCATGTTGGAACGGGAACTGGAAAAAGAGAAGATAACTCGCCAAGATTTAGGACGCGAGAAGTTCCTAGAACGCGCTTGGCAATGGAAAGAGAATTCTGGCGGTTCAATTGTATATCAACTCAGGCGTTTGGGCTTATCTGTGGATTGGTCGCGGGAACGCTTCACGATGGATGGAGGCTTATCCGAAGCAGTTGTGGAAGCTTTTGTCCGACTCTATGAGGAAGGTCTGATTTATCGCGGCAATTATTTGGTAAACTGGTGTCCGGCTACTCAATCTGCCGTTTCAGATTTGGAAGTTGATGATAAGGAAGTTAACGGTAATTTGTGGCATTTCCGTTATCCGCTTTCTGATAATTCGGGTTATTTGGAAGTCGCAACAACTCGACCGGAAACGATGTTGGGTGATACTGCGGTGGCGGTGAATCCTAACGATAATCGCTACAAACATTTAATTGGGAAAACGGTGACTTTGCCAATTATGAATCGGGAAATTCCGATTATTGGCGATGAGTTGGTAGAGATGGAATTCGGTACTGGCTGTGTGAAGGTAACGCCAGCGCATGACCCGAATGATTTTGAAATGGGTAAGCGGCATAATTTGCCGTTTATCAATATTATGAATAAGGATGGCTCGCTGAATGAAAATGCAGGGCCATTTGTTGGGCAAGACCGTTTTGTGGCGCGGAAAAACGTGGTGCAACGGTTAGAAGATGATGGATTTTTGGTCAAGATTGAGGATTATAAGCATACTGTACCTTATAGCGATCGCGGTAAAGTTGCGATCGAACCTCTCCTCTCTACTCAATGGTTCGTCAAAATTCGTCCGATGGCTGACCAAGCGTTAGAATTCTTGGATGAAAAAAACTCGCCGGAATTTGTACCTCAACGCTGGACAAAAGTTTATCGCGATTGGTTGGTGAAATTAAAAGATTGGTGTATTTCTCGTCAATTGTGGTGGGGTCATCAAATCCCCGCTTGGTATGCTGTCAGCGAAACTAATGGCGAAATTACTGATAGTACGCCCTTTTTTGTAGCGCGATGCGGAGTAGAAGCCCAAGAGAAAGCAAAAGCTTTTTTTAATGGGAAAAAGCCATTCGAGCTAAAACAAGATCCAGATGTTCTCGATACTTGGTTTTCTTCTGGATTGTGGCCATTTTCTACTTTAGGTTGGCCGGAAAATACCAAAGATTTGGAATTTTACTACCCAACTTCTACCCTAGTTACTGGTTTTGACATCATCTTTTTCTGGGTTGCCAGAATGACGATGATGGCAGGATATTTTACCGAAAAAATGCCGTTCAAAGACGTTTACATTCACGGTTTGGTGTTGGATGAAAACGGTGAAAAGATGTCGAAAACCAAAGGTAATGGCATCGACCCGTTAGACTTAATTGATAAATATGGCACAGATGCTTTGCGTTTCACTTTGGTGAAGCAAGTAGCAGGTGCGGGTCAAGATATCCGCATGGAAGGATACAACCGCAAAACAGGCGAATCATCGGCGGTGGAAGCTTCGCGCAATTTCACGAATAAATTGTGGAATGCTTCTCGTTTTGCGATGATGAATTTGGAGGAACAAACGCCGCAACAATTAGGCGAAGCAGCAACAGAAAATCTGGAATTATCAGACAGATGGATTCTCTCCCGATATAATCAGGTTGTGCAGCAAACTGGCAAATATATCGAAAGTTACAGTTTGGGAGAAGCGGCGAAAGGTTTGTACGATTTCTTCTGGGGTGATTTCTGCGATTGGTATATCGAATTAGTGAAGTCTCGCCTGCAAAAAGATAGCGATGCTAATACTAAAAAGGTTGCCCAACAAACTATTGCTTTCGTGTTGGAAGGAACTTTGAAATTACTGCATCCTTTCATGCCGCATATTACGGAGGAAATTTGGCATACTCTCACTCAATCTGGCGAGGATAAATCATTGGCGTTGCAAGCTTTTCCAAAAGCAGATACAGCGCTAATTAATCCAGAATTGGAACAAGATTTCGATTTGCTAATTAACACAATTCGCACTTTGCGAAATCTCCGCGCTGAGGTGGATATTAAACCAGGTGCGAAAGTAACGGCAATCTTGCAAAGTGAAAGCGACAGAGAACGGCAAATCCTGACATCTGGCGAAAGTTATATTCAAACTTTAGCTAAGGTGGAAAATCTGACCATTACTCCTAGTTTGGATGGAGAAATCGGGCAGAATATGGCGGGTGTAGTTGGTACTGTGCAAGTTTTAATTCCGCTAGCTGGTATCGTAGATGTAGCAGCTTTAAGCGCCAAGTTGCAGAAAAAATTAACCAAAATAGAAGCGGAAATTAAATCAATTTCTGGGCGTTTAAGCAATCCTAATTTTGTGGATAAAGCTGCGCCGGAAGTGGTGCAAGCTGCTAGGGATGCGTTAGCGGAAGCACAGAAGCAAGCGGAGATTTTGCGCGAAAGATTGAAGCAACTGGGTTAATATGGTAGGGTGGGCATTGCCCACCTTACTTTAGGGGCAAAAACTTAAACTTTTAGATTTATCCTGAATTAAGCAAGTGACTTATCTCAATCCAAATGCAGTTATTCCTGAAGCAAAGCTGACAAGATATTTGCTAGTATGGAAACCAAAAGATGATAAGTCTGGGTTTTTAGCTCAAGCAGGATATACTCTTGATAACTGGCAACAACTTGAACGGGACTTAAGAAGCTTGCTGATGAATGAAGCTACTTTAGATAAAGAAAGTCCTTTTGGTAATATCTATAAGATTGAAGGAGTTTTAGTAGGTTCTAATGGAGTTAGTCTTCAAGTAGCGACTTTCTGGATTGTAGATTCATTTTCTAATGAGACAAGATTTGTTACACTTTTACCAAATTAGCTATAAGAGGTGGATTATGGAATTTGAAATGTTTTCCGAAGTAAGTTTAAAAGAAGATATTACTGAATACAATTTGCCGAAGGGAACTACTGCAATTATAGTAGATTATTGTCCAAGACCTGAAGGACAGGAAGATGGTTATGTTTTAGAGGTATTGAATGAAGAAGGTGAGGCGTTTGCAGTTATTGCAGTGGCAGTTTCCAAAATTGAACCGATAGCGGTAAGTATGTCTCGATAGGCGATCGCACTAAAATTGTAGGTGGGCAATACCCTACTGATACTAACTTTGTTCGGAAAGTGACCAAATTAAGGGATATCAGGGAAATAGCAAAAATCACAGTGAATGTTTTCTTACAAATCTGTTGGAAAGCCAACTTAAGTTATGGAGATGAATTAAGCCTTCATATTGGTGCAAGAATTCCTTACTCCCAAAAATCGATGGCTGGTAAAGAAAAAGGAGAGTGGATAGTAGGAACGCGAGGAAATCCTTGGAAACTTAAATCGGAAGGAGAAACTATTGTTACTTCTGAGGAAGATGCGGAAAATATTCGACAAAAAATTAAAGCGATCGAGCATAATCATATTAGTTGGTTTGTACCTACTCCAGAGTTAGGTTTTAATATGGGTTTCTCGAATGGATATGAGTTGATACTTATCCCAGAAATTGAGGATGATTCTGGTTTAGCATATTGGGAAATGTTTACTCCCAAAGATATGATTCTTAAAGTTAGGCCAAATGCTATGTGGTCTTATACTTGCATTACCAATATACCTACAGTTCCATGTTAACAAATAGTCCAATCTGTAAACTGTAGCTACCGCTTATTCATAGCCACATTCGCCGAACTGGATAAGCATCAAAAGCCACATCACGACTAATTAAAACTAGAGAATTATTCATCGCCTGTGCTACCAGAATGCGATCGAACGGATCTTTATGATACAAGGGGAGATTATAAAGCTGTATTGTATCTTTTAAGGAAATTGGCAATAGCTTAAATCTTGTAGATTGAAAGCTATATTCCATCTCATTAAAGTCAGATAGCAAAGAAAGTTTACCTATCTTAATCTTGATAGATATTTCCCAAAAACTCGCAATACTGACAAAAACGTTATCTGTATTTTCGATCGCATCTCGCAGCGAAACAGGTAAATTTGGATCGTCCTCTGCTAACCAAATAAAAGCATGGGTATCTAACAAAATAGAATTCATTACATATATTCCTCAAAATCTTGCAGTGGTTCATCAAAATCATCTGGCAAAGGCAAAACAAAAGTTCCTTTCATTGAACCCGCTAAAGGACGTTTATCAGCAATTTCTTGGGTTTGTTTGGTATTTTCTGGATAATTTGGATACTTTTCAAGCAAATATTCTGCATAATGCAGAAGTTCTTTCTTGAGATCATCTGGCATATTAACAACGATTTTCCATAAAGCCGTATCGGTAGTCATAATTTCTCCTTGTCAAAACAAAAACGTTCTTCTTCGGAATTGAGACTGATGCTCATAGAAAATTTTCTAGAAGTCGTCTCTATCATATCTTAGGAATACAGCAAGGGTGAATTGCGATCGAAAAGCGATCGCTACTTCTGCAAGCATCATGGGTACTTGCTGCGAAAAGCGATCGCTACTTCTGTAAACATCGCCTCGCTTGAGAATTGTAGGAGGTGCAAATGCAAATCCCTACGGCAGACGACTACGCCATTTCTGCGGATCTTGAGAGCAGTGAAAAACTGAGTAAACAATAATCGTATAGTTCACTTCTTCATAAAATATAACGTAAGGGAAGCGGCGAATTACAGCCCTTCGATAGCTCTCGTGAACTACCGGATACATCTCTGAATTTCGCCGTATAAATTGAATGCAAGCATCGACACAACGAAGGAACTCCTCACCCAAACCAAGTTCCTGTTCTTCATACCAAACATAAGCCTCCGCAACATCTTGTTCTGCTTCTGGGAGAATAATCAGATTTCTAAGCACCATAATTTTTGCTACGAATTCGTTCCTTAGCTGCCTCCCATGAACTTCCCGATTCTGGATTTTGCAAATATCTTGCTTTTCTCCTGGCAAGTTCTTCTTTTTGCCAGTCAAGTACAGGGATTCGATCGGGAAGCTCGGCAATGCTGTCCCATAAGTCTTCGACAAGTTGCAATTTTTCCGAGAGGGTTAGCTCAAAAACCTGTGTTAACTGTGGGTTCATGCTGACTTCACCGAGTAACTAGCAATCTAGTCTTAAGTCTATCACGCAGTTCAATGCGATCGCTATGTCACAAATACTCATTAGAAATACCTCTTGCATTTGTTTTCATTTTAACAGAAGGGTAATTGCATTGCGGTTGGCTAACCTTTTTGACGCATAGGGGAGAATTGCGATCGCTTTTCGATCGCTACTTCTGCAAGCATCATTGGTACTTGCTGCGAAAAGAAATCTTCGACTCGATCGTAGTAAGTTTTGCAGAGTTAGATAAAATATAGATACTAGAGTAAAAAGATAAAAGACCATGCTTAAAAACTCTTCTGTTATTAGCATATCTCCCGAAATTATGGGTGGAACTCCGGTTTTTGCTAGCACAAGAGTTCCGGTGCAGACACTCTTAGACTATTTGAAAGCGGGAGAGTCTATTGATGATTTTCTGGATGGATTTCCGACGGTAAATAGGGAGCAAGTTATCGCATTATTGGAAGAAGTTGGAAAACAATTTGTCAGCATGGTGGCATAATATGAAGCTTCTTCTAGATGAGTGCATCGATCGCAAACTTGCCAGAGAGTTTGTAGGCTACGAGGTGAAAACAGTTCCACAGATGGGATGGGCTGGCACAAAAAATGGACAGCTTCTTGCTCTTGCGGCGACAGAATTTGATATTTTCATTACAGTTGACCGTAACCTGTCATTTCAGCAAAATTTGCCAGATTTTGACATAGCAGTGCTTGTTTTGCAGGCATCATCTAACCGTTTGGCGGATCTGAAGCCTCTGATACCAAAGGTTTTAGCGGTTATACCTACAGCTATTAAGGGACAAGCTATAGTTATTGGCACATAGCGGTAGAGGTGGGTGTTGTCCACTACTTCCAGCAAGAGTGATTCGGAAAGTAGCTTCGCGAGAATGTTGATAACGTAGCGGCTCATTTTTGTGTCTGACGCCCTTGCTGGAAACGTTCTAAAATTTCGCTGACAAAAGTTTCGCCGTCAATGGGTGGTGTTCGATCGGTTGCTGAGATGGCGGCGTCAATTTTTGCTCGCACATCCTCAACATAAGCAGCATCGGCGCGATCTTATTCATCGAGCAATTGCAAGGCTATTTCTAGGATTTCTTGGGCCGATCGGTATTTCCCAGCTTGCAGCTTGGTTTGAATAAAACGTTCTTGTTCAGAAGTGAGACTGATGCTCATAGAAAATTTTCTAGAAGTCATCTCTATCATATCTCAGGAATAAAGCGCTTTTCAGGTGACTTTACATAGAAACCCGGTTTCTTGAAGAAAGCGGGTTTCTGGGGTCTACTTACCCAAAATTAATGCAAGTATTATTGATTTAAGTTACCTTTTAAAGTTCCTGATTAGGTACTCTCTTACATCTCGAAGCGTTTTTCCATCAGTAAGCATAGCCTTAGCAGTAGCTACGTAAGCGGGGCCACCATTCCCTCCTATCACTTCATTGTGTACACGCTGAATTGCTGCTTCAGAGAATTTGTCAATCAAATAAATTCTTACATCTCGAAGCGTTTTTCCATCAGCAAGCATAGCCTTAGCATCAGCTACGTAAACGCGGCCACCAGTCACTCCTATCACTTCAGTGTGTACACGCTGAATTGCTGCTTCAGAGAAGTTGTCAATCAAATAAATTCTTACATCTCGAAGCGTTTTTCCATTAGCAAGCATATTCTGAGCAGTAGCTACGTAAGCATTGCCACCAGTCACTCCTATCACTTCATGGTGTACGCGCTGAATTTCAGCAATGCCGGGACGACTAGAAGGAATTGGAGCTTGAGCAGTAAACTCTGTCACGTTGCATTGCATAGTAGGATCTAAATGTTGCCCCAACCCTCGGCAACGATTGCGTGCTTCACTAGGTAAAGATAAAAAAGTAACAACCGAAAGCGCTGATATCAAAACTATAGCTGAATAAGTAGTAATTTTCTTAAGCATTCTCTTGTTTCCTTTTGCCCTATGGAACTTTTCATTTCTCATGCTAGCTCTGCCCCTCAACGCCTGAAAAGCCGAAAAAGTGGGAAAAAGTTGGATCTTTCGTAAAGAAATATAAATAATTGGCATAACCACCCAAAAAAGTTGCAAAAAGTGGGAAAAAGTTGGATATAGTAACCATAACTACCTCATCTACCCACTTATGGACATTCCTCAGATATTGCAATCTGTCGATGAAGCTGTCTACGCCAAGACAAATAAACATCTGAATAACTTGCAACGGAGGATTATCGCGGGAATACTAAATGGTCAAAAATATGCTGATGTTTCAGAAAATTATGGTTATAGCGCCCAGCACGTAAAAAAAGCCAGTCACGAACTTTTGCAAATTTTATCTGATGTCTTTGGTGAAAAAGTAAAGAAAAGTAATCTTGAATCTGTATTAGAACGGCAAATAAATGTAAAAATAACTTTTGGTAATAAAAACACTCGTCATAAAAACATTATAGGTATAGGTTCTATCAAAAATTGCCCTGTTCCCTCTACTGCTACCCCAGAAAAAAGTAAACCTACAACTCCTGATTTCCAGCAGAAAAGCAATAATGAAACTAAGCTTGAAACAATTGATAAATTACGGGATTTTGGCTTAAGCGATGAACAAATTGCAGAGGCGTTAGAGATACCTTTGGATGTAGTTAATCAGCTAAGCTTGAATGATTGAATACGCCTTCCCAAACTTGAGCAATAGGAATGGTTTGTCCAGTCATTGCTTCATACCAAGCTTGACGGAAATCAGCTATTATTTCTTCTTTGGTTTTATCTTCTTCAATTTGTTTATCCCACTGAGACTCTTGGAACTTATTGAGCCATTCGACAAATTCTGCCAGTTCATCTTGTGATAGTTGCGTCACGGCTGTTTTGAGATCTGTAATGTTCATAAACAAGTAGCTTTTTTATTAGTATTTTAGTTGGTTTTGCTACACTTAGATATTATAATATCTAATTCGGTAAAATCAAAGCTTCACGCACCCATTGCCGAAACGCTTTTCGTGCTGCACTAGCTCCCTCTGTTTCGCTCAATTTCAAAAATTGCACAATTCCCTCGATCGCAGGCAAATTAGCAAATGTTGGGCTAGTTTCTACCTGCACGTATTCGCTGTCACGTAACAGGAATACTTGCAACTTGCCATTTTCATAACACCAAAGTTCCGGCACACCTAACGCCACATAAGCGGAAAGTTGCGTTTTGGAAGTTACGTCTATTTCTATTGCTAAATCTGGTGGTGGGTCAAGTGACATATTTAGCCGTCGCTTTCCAATCATTCGGCGGGAATTTTGGATATAAAAACAGGTATCTGGTTCTATACCTGCTGACATTTCCGCACGTTTAAATGTTGTCGAGCCGTAAGGTTCCCAGTCCATTTCTAACTCATCAAGCAACAACTTAACCATGTCGCCGATTAGTTCTTTGTTAATTTCATGTTCTGGTAACGGCATCCGAATTTCTAGCACCCCTTGATAGTAAGCAATTCGTGCAGCGCGATGTTCTCCAATTTCGTTTAAAATTGCTTCAAACTCTGCCCAACTAATCTCGCGCAATGTCAAGTATTGCCCTGGTTGAACATCTATTTGGCGCAGTTGTAGTGTAACAACCATTTCATCCTCCATACTCAGCCATTGCATCGTATATCATCTAAAACTTTCCCAGCTTTGTACTCGGCCATTGCATCGGTAGCAAGTTTAGCAAGAGCGTTATGAGAACTTGCAAATGCTGCGTCCCACTTGATTTCATCTTCGAGTTCTTCCAAAATCATGGCAGCGATCGCATCTTGTTCTCTAGCAGGTAATGTTTTCAGTTTGGCGATCGCTCGTTCAAGTAACTCAGTCATAGCTATCGTGTTTTCTTAAAATGGATACATCCAGGCTTTCTTAAATATCTTATTATAACATCTCAAACCTCAATTTACTTTCCTTATGACCACCATTTCTGAATGCGACTACACTATGGGTTGGGCGTTTTATCATCGCCATCTTCATCAACCATAGATTGCCTTTCGTTTCGCGAATTTCGCTCTTGCCATGCTGCATAGAAAAACAAAATCGCCAGCAAAATATAACCTACTGCCCAAGAACTTCCCGCACCCCAACCCAATTTAATTACTGTATCGGCAACTGTCCAATTGTAAGCGTGCATTAATCCTACCCAGGAAAGTAAGGCTGCACCTAATGACCAAAATGCTGCTTGACGAAATTGCCGTTCTATGATGTAGACAGTAATGGCTGATAGAATCATTGCCGAAAAAATGAAACCCTGTTCGAGGGCAAAAGTTCCATCAATGTAAGTATCGCTAAGTTTAAATAGAGGTACTAAATCGGCAGTAAATGGTTTTTCTGGCGTACCCAAACCAGCGGCGCGGAGGGAATTTTTAGCTATCAGTGCTGCCCAACCCGCGATCGCAGGCAACAATCCTACCACAACCGCAGGCGCATGATGAATTGGCGTTGCTTCAAAGCTCTGTGCAACAATCACAATACCGATCCAAAGAACGATCGCCATTCCCGCTTCAATGGGTACAAAATAAGCTAATAGCGCCACAGTACCGCTCAAGCACAGCAAACCCATCACTACGCCATTGAGAACGGAATAACCAATCCTTGCCCCCATCGCTTTCCAGCCCGGATGACCGATATAAATAGTAGTGGGGAAACAAGAACCGCAGATAGCCGCTACAATTGTGCCTATCCCATTCGCAGCAAGGCAAGGTGCCGCCGGGTAAGTATCTCCCGCCGCTTCCGCACTTTCCAAATTTTGAATGCTACCGATGAGGTTAAACAATCCCATCGGGAGGATAATGCTGACATATTCCAGCAATACCCCCCGTGCTTGCCACAAATCACCTAAAAAGAAACCGGGTAAGTAAACACCTATAGGTTTTACAGCATCGGCAAAACGGGCGCTATCCCAACTCATCAATCCCGTTCCCCAAGCTAGCGCAATTCCCAGCAACACTGCTAACAAACCACCCGGAATACCGAATTTGACTCGCCCGAAATAAGTGAGGAGTATTACGCCTAATGGCACTAAACCTACAACTGGGTTGGCAAAAGTACGGAATAAAAAGCCGATCGCAATAAAAGTGAGCGCAATACCGCCTAAAGTAGAGAGGAGAGCAGCACGGGGAGCCATACGCCGGAGAGTATTGCCAATCCAAGCACCGCCGAATTCGATCGCACCACTGCCCAAACAAGCCACCAAACCTGCTTGCCAAGCTAATTCCGCCGCTTGTTCTGGGGGGATACCGTTAGCGATCGCACCCAACTTCACCGGTAACATTACCAAGAAAACATAAGCAAACAGACTCACTGTATTGATACCATAAGGCAAAGCCGTGATATCCTCTCTTTGCTGCTGTTGGCCTTGCTTGTAGGCCAGCCAACTGTAATAAAAATTACCAACTATTAAACTCAGTGCTACTCCCGGTAGGATGCGTCCGTAAATCATGGCAGCGGGGAAGCCCAGTACCCCTCCACAGAGATTTACAATCAGTAGAATTTGAATAAAATTGTCAAGTGCTAATCCAAAGAATCCGTCTATATCTCGGCGAACTAGCCAGCGTGGGGATGTGGTTTCCATATATCGCTCATTTTCCCCAGCCTCCCATCCTCAAATACCTTAGTATTGCTTTGTCTGGGCTCTGGCGTTTTCAATTGCTTTGGGGTTTAAATAGTTTTCGCCAGGTTGTCCATTAGCGTACTATACTGCACCTTTAGGTGCAACCCGTTCTCCCATACTTAAGGGTGCTAGGTTTTCATGGGGGGAGTTGTATATAAAATTGGACGTGAAGTAGTAAACAATAAAGGCAATGCTACATTTAGCCCAGGTGCAAAAGCAAGGATTGTCAGGCGAGCCCAAGCTGCGATTGATAGCTCGCCAAGAATCTGCATATACTTGGGCATTAATAAGCGAGATTGACGAGATTTCAGCTACAGAGACGGATTGCAGTAATGATGGCTCCCTGGTTTTAGTCGATATTTCCCCAACGCGGCAGATTTTGAGCGTTCAAAGTGCAAAGGACTGGGTGCTGGATTTGGTGAAAAACTATCTCAGCAGTGGTATTACCCCAGCTTTCTTGCGGCAGGAAAAGGAACGGGTAGAAGAAGGGCTGCAATCCCTCACTATAGAGAAGCAAGATTTGGCCCGCCGTTCCGTGGAACTAGAAGCCCGTAGGGAAGAAATTCAACAGTTGGAGATCAAGCTGCAAAAACAGATTCAAGTCTTAGAAGCCGAAAAACAGGAAATTCTGACCCGCTTTAACTCCGAACTCGAAGCTTGTCAGAATAAGATTCAAGAGTTAGAAGCCAAGCTGAAAAATTCTTAGCGCGTCGGGGTTAGGGGTTAGGGGTTAGGGGCTAGGAGGTAGGGCGTCGGGCGTCGGGCGTCGGGCGTCGGGAAGAGGGAAGAGGGAAAAGGGAAAAGGGAAAAAGGAAAAGCGGAAAAGGGAAAATATTAATTCTTCCGCTCCCCCACTCCCCCACTCCCCCACTCTTTCCCTAGCCCCTAGTTCCTCCCGGCAGTGCCAATCGAGGGTTAGACTTGTGGCCGTTCTGCTGAGATCGATCGCCTTCTTCCGCGACTAAAATTTCCCGGATCAGCCGCGCCGCCGCACGTTGGGCTAAACCGCTCGCCACTTGCTGACCCATCTGTTGCGTTTCTGGCTTCACCAACAGTTTGGGAATCAGGGGTAGCAACTGCTGAGCGTCAAAGCCAGGAGTTTCTTGCAGAATTTGCCAAATCCGTTTTATATGCTCTAAGCTACTGGGCGTATCATTAGCGATCGGCTTCTCGTTTACCGCTAAGCCAACCCGTTCGCGAACAGCATAGGTAAAGTTTTGCAAAGCATTGCGCGTCAGCGCATCTAAACTATTGACAATTTCATCAGCGAGATTTTTGCGGATGAACTCACCCCGTTCCGAAAACAGAAAGTCCACCGTTTGATTCAACACCTGGTTGATATCGTAATCTTGAGAAATCCGCGCATTCCGCAGCAAATTTTCCAAACGATTCCAGCGAAACTTGCCATCTTTAAACAGCAGATCCCGCAGCGAAGTGCGTAATTCCGATGCCGGATCGGTCAGCAGACGTTTGGCAACGTAGGGATAAGCTTTGCTGAGAACCTTAAACTCAGGATCGATATAAATCGCAATCCCTTCCAAAGTAACCAGAGAACGAATGATTAAAGCGTAGTAAGCGGGTACGCGGAACGGATACTCGTACATCAACGCCGAGAGCTGATCGGTAATGCTCTTAAAATTCAGTTCGGCCACACTTGCTCCCAGCGCATTGTTAAATACAGAGGCAAATGCTGGGATAATCGGCGTCAAGTCAGTATCCGGCGTTAAAAACTCCAACTTCACGTAATCGCGGGCTAAACCTTCAAAATCCCGGTTCACCAAATGCACGACTGCTTCAATTAAGCCATATCGCTGGTAGGGTTTCACCTCGCTCATCATACCAAAGTCCAGATAAACCAATTTCCCATCCGGACTCGCTAAGAGATTGCCGGGGTGAGGATCGGCGTGGAAAAAGCCGTGTTCTAGCAACTGGCGGAGAGAACACTGGACGCCCACTTCAATTAAATGACGAGCATCAATTCCCTGTTGTTGGATAGCATCCAAATTGGTCAACTTGGTGCCGTTGACCCACTCCATTGTCAAAACGCGACGCTGGGTGTATTCCCAGTAAATTTTGGGTATGTAAATATCCGGTATATTGCCGTAGAGCCGCTCAAATCGCTCGGCGTTGTGTCCCTCCTGGATATAGTCCATTTCCTCAAAGATGCGACTGCCAAATTCATCCAGGATCGCGACCAAATCGCTGCGTACCAATTTAAAGGTTTTCTTCGCCCATGCTGCTAAGGAGCGCCCGATGTACAAATCTAGAGTAATTTTTTGGGCTAGATCCGGTCGCTGTACTTTGACGGCGACAACTTCGCCAGTTTTGAGTTTGCCTTTGTATACTTGACCCAAGGAAGCTGCTGCCAGGGGATCTGGCGATAGTTCTGCGTAAAGTTCTTCCGGTCTTGCACCCAGTTCTTCTTCTATAAATTGGTAAGCCACCTCGTTGGGAAAGGGGGGGAGTTGGTCTTGCAGATGAGTTAATTCTTCTAGATATAGGGGGGGAACTAAGTCTGGGCGAGTCGAGAGGGCTTGTCCGACTTTGATGTAGGCTGGGCCCAGTTTAGTCAAGATCTCCCGCAACTGAACAGCTCGTCGCCGCTGATTCTCTGCGATGCGCCCCCACTTGCGATCCCACCACAAGCCGGCAGCAAAGGTGAAAAACGGCCACACAATGCCTAAAAATCTTGTCCATACTTGTAAAGGGCGCTGTCGATAATATTCGGCGATCGCTTCCGGATCGTATCGTAGCCCTTCTGTGTCTGAGTCAGAGCCGATCTCAGTTGCAAGTTTAGTTGGCGCTACTGACAGGGACGCCCGCTCTACGCTTACTGTGGGGGCAACAATTGCTGTTGTATCTTCCGCAATGGCTGGGTATGCTGGCTCCTGATGCCCTGGTTGCGAATAAGATTTAGATGAGGCTGGCGATACCGTCTTTAGATTCATGAATATAGAAAAGTGTCGGGTGTCTATGTTAAACATTGTAACAATGACCGAAAAGCGAGACGCAAGCCCCTGGCTTTAGACATGGGAATAAGTCGATAAGCGACTTTAGTCGCCGTCTCGATTTCCGTTTAGACTCGAATTGCGTTAAA
>NZ_JACJPW010000049.1 GCF_014696265.1 Aerosakkonema funiforme FACHB-1375
TAGAGGGAGAGGGGGGAGTGGGGGAGCGGGGGAGCGGGGGAGTGGGGGAGTCAAAAGTCAAAATTCCTCCCTCTATTCCCTATTCCCTAACCCCTAACCCCGACGCCCTAACCCCTAACCCCTAACCCCTAACCCCTCGTGGCCAGATTTCCGTAAAATCAAGATCGAAGCCACGCGGAGGGGTGTAACAGATGCTTGGGCAGATTTGGCAAAATATCGGCAACAAGCTGTTTAGAAAGCTATTAAGATGGTTTCGGTGTTGGTTTGGATCGGGTTTTGGGTCGGGGGGAAAGGCTCCAAAACTGCAAGCTGCGCCGATCGCAGTTTACAAAAAAGTCGAACTCCTTAAACCCTTAGAAGATGCAGATTACGAGTTTCTGTTTATGCAGCTGCTCGAAGGTGTAGCGCACGGTTGGCAACAGAAGCGGGTTTTGCATTTTTTAGCTTCTTTAAGAAATCGTACCACCGAGACGGAATGGCTGGGGTGGCTGCGTCGCTTCGGCAAAAGATTGTTGGCAACACCGACACCGAATTATCCATTCGCAAGGGAGATGATTCTTTTAGGCGAAATAGGCTGCGGGAAATTAGGAGAAGTTGCACGGGAAATTGGCAATCAGCTTTTAGCGCGAGAGCAAAATCAACAAGTACTCCGATTTGCCAACGAAGATATTTATATTGTCAAAGAAGATAGGGGGGCAATAGAAGCTCAAACAATAGAATCAATCCCTATCAATGAATCGTTGGTCAAGTTGTCCCAAGACCCCAGTTTAGCCAAGCAACTTGCTAAGTTATTGCAAATTGAGCCAGCCGATACCCAAGCGATTTTTGAAACAGCGATTGATAGAAGTGGTGCGATTGAACTTACTACAAAAGAAGCCGAAAAATGGTTGAATCTAGCCAATCAGCAATATAGCGATCGCGATATTTTAGGAGCTATTATCAGCTATGACAAAGCTATATCAATCTACCCAAACTACCATGACGCCTGGTTTAACCGGGGTGTAGCGCTAAAGGATTTAGGTCGCTATGAAGAAGCTATATTAAGTTACGATCGAGCGTTGGATATCCAGCCAAACTCTGACGAAACTTGGATGAATAGGGGGGCTGCACTGAGAAGTTTGGGTTGCTTGGAAGATGCGATCGTTAGTTACGAACAAGCTTTACAATTAAATCCTGACAAATACCAAGCCTGGTACAATAGGGGAATTGCCTTACTTAATTTAGGTCGAATTGAAGAAGCCATATTTTCATACGATCGAGCTTTAGAAATAAAACCATATTTTCACCAAGCCTGGAATAATAGAGGTAATGCACTATTAAATTTAGAAAGATTTGAAGAAGCTTTATTTAGCTATGACAAAGCTTTAGAAATCAAACCTGATAAGGCAGAATCATGGAACAATAGAGGCACGGCACTATTTAACTTAGGCCGTCTTGATGAAGCAATATTCAGTTATGAAAAATCTTTAGAAATTCAACCTAATTTTCAGGAAGCTAGGCAAAATATCAACGATACTAGGAAAAAATATGGATGAATTCAGCAGAATATGGATACTAAGGCTCGCCCAAATGCTTTTTGTATTTAGCTATACAATCTAACTTAACATTCAGATCGTCCATAAGTGAGAATCGGGGTCAAGGATGCAACTGACGGCTGTGATAACCAGCTATTCTGAAGGAATCAGTAAAAACTATATGGCTTATTTGTCTCGTCGATAGTTCATCGCCTAATAATCGAAGCCGTTTTCGTAACGAAACTTACAAGATGAGGCAAATAGAGGTACAAACCGAGCGTAACAAAGTCAGCCTTGCGGAAGAAGTAAGTAGCAATAACATTCTGTAAACTACTTAGCAGTAGAGAAAAAAACCTAATTTCTATCAATGCTTTAAAGTTAAGGGGCAAATGAACCTACTCCAAGAGCATTTCTCTATTCCTTTGTGTTGGATATGGCAACAAAATTTTGATAATTAATTGCTCGCAGAAAAAGCTCTGAAATTTGTTGGCGATATTCTTCCAAAAGTTTAACTGTTGTAGTAGTGAGGAGAATCATGTCACAATTAGGAAACGCAAGTAAAAATAATGGAAACGGTGTAACAGGTAAAGAGACAGATATCTCCAATAGTAATTCTGGACTGTTCGCTGCCGTATCAATAGAAGCATTATTAACAAACTTAAACTTAGATGCTCCCAAAGCTTCGTTTGCAAACAAAGCAGATCTAATTTGTCTGTCCCATCTCCGATGGGATTTTGTTTATCAACGACCTCAACATCTTTTAAGCCGTTGTGCAAAAGAGCGACGGGTATTTATTATTGAAGAGCCTATTTTTAGCTCTGATTCTTCTGCGCGGTTGGATATTAGCAGTCGCGAGAGTGGTGTGTGTGTTGTAGTACCGCATCTGAAGGAAGGATTGAGCGAGGATGCGATTGAAACTGCGCTCAAGGAAATGCTCGCTCATTTGTTTGCACAAGCGCAAATCCGCGAGTACATTTTTTGGTATTACACACCGATGGCATTAGGCTTTACGCGCCACTTAAATCCGCTGGCGATTGTCTACGATTGCATGGATGAGCTATCTGCATTTAAAGGAGCAAATCCTATTTTAAAAGTTCGCGAAGACGAACTATTTCGTCGGGCAGACATTGTATTTACAGGGGGGCAAACTCTCTATGAAGCTAAACGCGATCGACATCCAAACATATACGCTTTTCCAAGTAGCATTGACAGAACGCACTTTGCCAAAGCGAGGAATATCACCCAGGAACCAGCCGATCAAATAGATATTCCTCACCCGCGTTTGGGATTCTTCGGCGTCATAGACGAACGCATGGATATCGAATTATTAGATGGTATTGCCCAAGCTTGTCCTGACTGGCATCTGGTAATTCTTGGCCCAGTTGTCAAAATCGATCCGGCAGTTTTACCCCAATATGCCAATATTCATTATCTCGGCGGCAAATCTTATCAAGAATTACCAACTTATATTGCTGGGTGGGATGTAGCGATGCTGCCTTTTGCTCGCAACGAATCGACTCGTTTTATCAGTCCCACCAAAACTCCAGAATATCTCGCAGCAGGTAAACCAGTTGTGTCTACTTCCATTCGCGATGTCGTGCGCCCATACGGTGAAAATGGCTTGGTAGAAATTGCCGATACAGTTGCAGATTTTGTGGATGCAATCAGGCGAGTAATCGCTCGAAATCCGCAAGAATCCGGATGGCTCGATCGAGTAGATACATTTTTATCTCAAACTTCTTGGGATTCTACTTGGGGACGCATGATGCAGTTGATCGAAGAAACAATAAGCACTGCGAACGTGACAGAAAATTCTTCCATTAATACTGCTGTTAAACAATCCCAAAATACAGCAGTAGAACAACGCAGGTAATCATTTACTCTCAGAGAGTAAATGCTCAATAAGTAATCGGTATTTTTCACAAGGCTTAATATTATTACCGATTACCAATTACGAAAAATTCACTTTTTCCTGTTGTGATGCGGCAGTTTATTCCTGACTGACTAAGTGAGGAATAAACTTCCTGCGCGATTTGGCCAAAAATAGCGAGGTTTTTGAAGATGTTCGATTATTTAATTGTAGGAGCGGGTTTCGCTGGCAGTGTTCTGGCAGAAAGGCTTGCCAGTCAGTTAGGAAAAAAGGTTCTGATTGTTGATAAGCGCAACCACATTGGGGGAAACGCTTACGACCACTACGACGACGCAGGGCTTTTGGTACATAAATATGGCCCTCACATCTTTCACACCAACTCACGCGAAGTCTTCGAGTATTTATCAAATTTTACCGAATGGCGTCCCTACGAACACCGGGTACGTGCGAGCGTAGACGGTCAACTTGTGCCAATGCCAATCAACCTCGACACTATCAATAAGCTTTACGGACTGAATCTTACTTCATTTCAATTAGAGGAATTCTTTGCCTCGGTGGCAGAGAAAAAACAATACATCCGCACCAGCGAGGATGTGGTTGTCAGCAAAGTAGGAAGAGAACTTTACGAGAAATTTTTCCGTAACTACACCCGCAAGCAATGGGGTATCGACCCATCCGAACTCGATAAGTCAGTCACAGCTCGCGTACCCACGCGCACTAACCGCGACGATCGATATTTTACCGATACTTATCAGGCAATGCCATTGCATGGGTACACTCGGATGTTCGAGAAGATGCTGTCCGATCCGAACATCAAAATCATGCTGAACACAGATTATCGGGAGATTGCGAACGTCATCCCCTATCGCGAGATGATTTATACTGGGCCGATCGATGCTTTTTTCGATTATCGCTATGGTAAATTACCCTACCGTTCCCTAGACTTCAAGCACGAAACGCTCAACAAAGGCGTACATCAACCAGCACCAGTTGTTAACTACCCCAACGAGCATTTATATACGCGCTGCACGGAATTCAAATACCTGACCGGACAGGAACATCTTAAAACTAGCATTGTTTATGAGTTTCCCCAAGCTGAGGGAGATCCTTACTACCCAGTACCCCGTCCTGAAAACAACGAACTTTACAAGAAATACAAAGAATTGGCTGATGCGATACCAGGAGTACATTTTGTCGGGCGGTTGGCAACTTATAAGTATTACAACATGGATCAATGTGTAGCTCAAGCTCTGACAATCTTCAAACAAATCGGCACGAAGCTACTGGAAAACCCAATCGTTTTGGAGTCATTAGAACTAGAACGTAGAGACCGATACATACAAGATGGCTCTCCCAAGAAAATTACCGATAATGGTTTAGAGACTAAAGCTATAACGACAAACGGTAATGGAAAGGTCGCTAAGTAGCTGTCATTCTTATCAGTAAATGGGTTAGGGAAAGAAACCCGGTTTGGCTCATAAATAGTAGGTAACTGCTAAAAATCTACGAGTCAACTTGGTTTATAGCCCCCCGATCGCTTAAGTTATGCGTAAGCGATCGATGGTGATGGGAGAGAAATATATCTCATATCATGTCTCGTCGTTGCATTGGTAGTACATGAATGATGTTGAGGATTGTCTGCACTGGATCGGTGGTTAAATTTTAACCACAGATGAAAACAGATGAACACCGATGTAAGCGCAAATTTTTCCGCTACCGATGCAACCGGACATGATATCACAATTTCCAACTAACTCCTAACACCTTTTCAAGCGAGTTAATGAGGAGTGCGGAATGGTAAGAGCGGCATTGAATAAGGAATTTTCAGTTAATAATTCTGAATTAATTCAAAACTCAAAGTTCAAGGCTCAAAGCTCAAAGTTGGAGATGTGGGCGGGGGTCGAGTGTACCGTCAATCGGGTGGGGAATGAATATTTCAACCAACTAGAGCGCAACGGTCACAAAACACGCTTAGATGACCTCGATTTATTTGCAGAACTGGGAGTGCGTAGTCTCCGCTACCCGGTATTGTGGGAGCTGATTGCTCCTGCGGGGCTGGAAAATGCGGATTGGTCTTGGGCAGATGAACGATTGGGTCGTTTGCAAGCACTCGGTATTAGTCCCATTGTGGGCTTGGTTCATCACGGTAGTGGCCCTTATCATACCAGCTTGGTCGATCGCACTTTTGCCTCCGGACTTGCTGAGTTTGCACGCGCAGTTGCCGAGCGTTACCCTTGGGTGGAGCGCTACACACCAGTCAACGAACCTCTGACGACAGCGCGTTTTAGCGGATTGTACGGTCACTGGTATCCTCACGGTCGAGATAATCTCACTTTCGTTCGTGCCTTGTTAACGCAATGCCGCGCCATTATCTTATCGATGCAGGCGATTCGCCAAGTCAATCCTGGCGCACAACTGATCCAAACAGAAGATTTGTGTAAGGTTTTCAGTACGCCGTTGATGGCGTATCAAGCAGAGTTTGAAAATGAGCGTCGGTGGCTGAGTTTCGATTTGCTGTGCGGTCGAGTTAACCGCGACCATCCCATGTGGGAATATTTGCGTTGGACTGGGATTCCAGAAGTCGAACTGGAGTGGTTTCTGGAAAATTCCTGTCCGCCGGATACGATCGGCATGAACCACTATTTAACGAGCGATCGCTTCCTCGACGAACGCCTAGAATTATATCCCCATTGGACTCATGGCAGAAATGGACGACACCAATACGCAGATGTAGAAGCGGTCAGGGTTTGCGCTGAAGGGATAGCGGGGCCCTACATACTGATTGAAGAAGTTTGGGAACGCTACAAGTTGCCCATTGCTGTCACTGAGGTACACCACGGTTGTACTCGCGAGGAGCAGTTGCGCTGGGTCAAAGAGGTTTGGGATGCGGCTGTCTGTTTGCGTTCCGAAGGGGTGGACGTGCGTGCCATCACCGCTTGGTCGCTGCTGGGGTCGTATGACTGGGATAGTTTGGTAACTAGGTCTGTCGGTCGTTACGAGTCGGGCGTATTCGATTTGCGTTCGCATTGCGGCGACTCAGGAGAAGTGTCCAAACCGCGCCCCACCGCCCTAGCCCGGATGCTGCGCGAGTTGGCGAGATCGGGAACCTACGACCACCCTGTCCTCGATGTGCCGGGATGGTGGCATCGTCCCCATCGCTTGCTTTATCCACCTGTTTTAAGATGCTGTGGAGATGGGGAGAATAGTCAAAAGTCAAAATTTTCCCCCGCTCAAGAGATCCCCCGCTCTCTTGTGATTGTGGGAGCTAAGGGAACGCTGGGGCAAGCATTTGCCAGGATTTGCGAGATTCGCGGTATTCCTTATCACTTGCTGTGCCGTCAGCAGATGGACATTGCCGATCCTGTAGCTGTCGATCGAGCTATGACCGAATTGCAGCCTTGGGCGGTCATCAATGCGGCTGGGTACGTTCGCGTGGATGATGCGGAACGGGAAGAGAATGCCTGTCTGCGAGAAAATGCGATCGGCCCTGCTATTCTGGCTGATGCTTGTGCAAAAAGGGGAGTAGGGCTGCTGACCTTTTCATCGGATCTTGTATTTGATGGTACTCGTGGCGCACCTTATGTAGAAAGCAATGCGGTTGCACCCCTGAATGTGTACGGTCGCAGTAAAGCAGAAGCAGAAGTGCGAGTTCTCAAAGTGCATCCCTCTTCGCTGGTTGTGCGTACCAGTGCGTTCTTTGGGCCGTGGGATGAGTACAATTTTCTCACGGTGGTGCTACGCACGCTGGCATCGGGACAGCCTTTCGTGGCGGCGGCGGATGCGATCGTCTCTCCTACATATGTTCCGGATCTTGTCAATGCCAGTCTCGACCTATTGATTGACGGTGAGTTCGGTTTGTGGCATCTGGCCAACCCAAGTGAGATTTCTTGGGCAGATTTGGCACGTTTAGCTGCCAAGCAAGCCGGTTTCGATGTCGCGCAGATTGAAGCTCGACCGATACAAGCGCTCAGTCTGCTGGCACCCCGTCCGACCTACAGCGTTCTTGGCAGCGAACGGGGGGTGTTGTTGCCGTCGTTGGAGAATGCGATCGATCGCTATTTCCAAGAAAAGGGGTTAGGGGTTAGGGGCTAGGGGCTAGGGCGTCGGGGCTAGGGGGAGTGGGAGAATAAATTTGTTCCCTATTTCCTTTTCCCTTTCCCCCTTTTTCCCTTTTCCCCTTTTCCCCCTTTCCCTCTTCCCTAGCCCCTAACCCCTCTTTCTAAGCAATTGAAAGCTTAATTGTGGCAGGAGTCAAGATTATTATACTTTGCTCTAAGAATGGCAATTCGATCCGTAATTCCGGTTTAATAGGTTTAAATTCCATATTCATAAACATTCGATAGATTGGGTGTAAATTTCGATCGAATCCAGTCGCTTTCCAGGTCACGATTGTGTTATAACTGACTGGTTTGCAGCGGGATTTTTTGTTATTGCCGGATTTTTAGTCGCCAGTAGAGGATTTTAAAGAGGATGCTACAGTAAGCAGACTCAACTATTAGTTAAAACTCCAGTTCGGGCAAATCGAAGCCAAGTCAAGTTTTAAAGTTTTCTTAAGAAAAATTACAACTAAGAGTTAATAGTTTGCTACTTGTGGGTAGTCTAGATATATAACCTTTGGTAGATGACTGTATGTACTCTTTAGGCAAGTGGCTGGAAAATTGTTATAACGGGCCAAGCAAGGGCGGTAGAAGCTCTGATTTTTATCAAGGCGAAAGAGCTTATCCTCGACCGCAATTGCAGCGATCGCATTGGATTTGTCTCAACGGCTCGTGGAAATTTACATTTGACGATGACGGCAAATATACTCAACCGAGCGATATTTCCGAATGGACACACACCATTCAAGTACCTTTCGCTCCAGAATCAGTTAAAAGTGGCATTGGCGATACGGGTTTTCATCCTAATTGCTGGTATGAATGCGAACTAGACTTAAATGGCGAATGGGGGATGAAACATTCTACCGACTCCCATTCTCTTAATGCAGTATCTAAAATCGAAAATTTAAAATCAAAAAG
This sequence comes from Aerosakkonema funiforme FACHB-1375, assembly GCF_014696265.1. Classification (GTDB taxonomy): domain Bacteria; phylum Cyanobacteriota; class Cyanobacteriia; order Cyanobacteriales; family Aerosakkonemataceae; genus Aerosakkonema; species Aerosakkonema funiforme_A. The sequence continues at coordinate 8,400 of NZ_JACJPW010000049.1, forward strand.
GGTTCTACTGCATTTCGGGGCGGTAGATTATCGCGCCCGCGTGTGGGTTAACGGTCAATTAATGGCTGACCACGAAGGCGGACATACCCCATTCAGTATTGATATTACACCTGTATTGAACGAAAACGGGTTGCAACGGCTTACTGTTTGGGCAGAAGATGACCCGCAAGATTTAGCAAAACCTCGCGGGAAACAAGATTGGCAACTGGAAGCCCACAGTATTTGGTATCCGCGCACGAGTGGGATTTGGCAAACGGTTTGGGCGGAAGTTGTTCCTTCTACTTATATCGATCGCATTCGCTGGACGCCGCACTTTGAACGGTGGGAAATTGGCTTTGAAGCGTTCGTTTCCGGGGAAAAGCGCGATGGTATCCAAGTAAAGGTGAAACTATCTGTTGGTTGCATTCTCTTGGTTAACGATACTTACGAAGTCATCCACGGGGAAATTCACCGCCGCATTGCTCTTTCCGACCCTGGTATCGACGACTACCGCAATGAATTGCTGTGGAGTCCGGAAAAACCAACTTTAATTGATGCCGAAGTGCAATTGTGGTCTGACGGCGAGTTGGTGGATGAGGTGAAATCTTATACAGCAATGCGGACGGTAGGGATTCAGCGCGATCGCTTTATGCTGAACGGACGCCCCTACTACCTGCGCTTAGTTCTAGATCAAGGATACTGGCCGGATACCTTAATGACCGCACCCTCCGATGAAGCATTGCGGCGGGATGTGGAGTTAACCAAAGCGATGGGTTTCAATGGCGTTCGCAAACATCAGAAAATTGAAGACCCCCGTTTCTTGTATTGGGCAGATGTTCTGGGGCTAATGGTTTGGGAAGAAATGCCTTCCGCCTATAGGTTTACGCCGAAAGCAGTAGAACGCCTGACGAAAGAGTGGACTGAAGTTATCGAACGCGATGCTTCCCATCCTTGTGTTGTCGTTTGGGTTCCTTTCAACGAATCTTGGGGCGTTCCCGACCTCACAGCAACCGAAGCACATCGCCATTTGGTACAAGCACTTTACCACTTAACCAAAACCTTAGACCCAACTCGCCCAGTGGTGGGTAACGACGGATGGGAAAGTGCGGCGACGGATATTCTGGCTATTCACGATTACGATAATAAACCGACTCGATTGGCCAAGCGGTATGGGCCAGAAGTTAACTTAGCAGAGTTGTTCGATCGCCAACGTCCCGGCGGGCGCGTCCTCACCTTGGATGGCTATCCCCATCAAGGACAACCGATTATGTTAACCGAATTTGGCGGTATTGCTTATGCGGGTCGGGACGATCGCAAAGCTTGGGGGTATATCCGCATTGAGGATGTCTCGGAACTGCAAATCAGGTATACGGCGCTACTAAATGTAGTGAACAAAGTCGAACTGTTCAGCGGTTTTTGTTATACCCAGCTAACAGATACGTTCCAGGAAGCAAATGGGCTGTTGTATGCTGACAGGACACCGAAGTTTCCCATTGAAGCGATCGCAGATGCGACTCTAGGCAGGGGTGAAGACGAGGAAGAAGACGCTATGCTCGCAGCAGTGAAAGCTGCATGGGCGCAAAAGAATGTATTCCCAGGAGCTATTGAAGCCGGACGGTCGCCAGCTGACTCTGTACAGCCGATACCCAATTGCGGAGGGAATTACTCCTCCTAGTCCCAGTAACGAACCTGTCGCCGCTAACCCCCACTTGCGCTGGCATCCCTTGCGAGGCGAGTGGGTGGCATATGCGAGTCACCGTCAGGGGCGGACTTTTATGCCGCCCCCAGAATATAACCCGTTAGCACCGACAAAAGATCCTCACTTTCCCACCGAACTACCACAAGGGAAATATGATGTGGCGGTATTCGACAATCGTTTTCCCTCGATGACTGTGACAGCGCACGATGCGCCTGCGAACATTGTCGAAACCGTTCCTGCCAATGGGGCGTGCGAAGTTGTAGTCTTTACGCAAGATCCGCACGCCTCTCTCGCTTCTTTGGAATTGGATCATTTAGAATTACTGTTGCAAGTGTGGGGCGATCGCACGCGCAAAATAGGCGAAAATCCTCACATTCAATACGTTCTGCCTTTTGAAAATAAGGGTGTGGAAGTTGGCGTTACATTGCACCATCCCCACGGGCAAATTTACGCTTATCCCTTCGTTCCCCTCGTTCCCGCCCGAATGTTGGAACAGCAACAAGCTTATTACCAAAAACATCAGCAGGGATTGTTGCAAGATTTGATTCAAAAAGAAATTGTGGATAAGCAACGGATTATTTATTTAGATGAATACGCCGTTGCATTTGTCCCCGTTTGTGCGCGTTATCCCTACGAAGTTTGGATCGCGCCGATTCAGCCAGTCGCTACATTTATAGATCTCACAAACGAACAGAGAAAGTCATTAGCCAGAGCATTAAAAACAGTTACTCTTAAATACGATGGTTTGTGGAATCGTCCTTTCCCTTACTTAATGGCTTGGTTTCAAGCACCCACAGACGGAAAACCGCATCCAGAAGCGCATTTGCACGCGGAATTTTTCCCACCATATCGGACAAAAGACCGTTTGAAATATCTCGCCGGAACCGAACTAGCAGCAGGAATGTTTGCTAACGACGCCCTTCCGGAAGAAAAAGCCAAAGATTTACAGGCGGTTGTCGTAAACCTAGAAACGCCAATACTCTTATGAAAATCTTTATCTGCGTTTATCCGCGTTTATCTGCTCTCATCTGCGGTAAAAAAATACCATGAATCCACACAACGAAGAAGTCACCCAAAAACTCGAATCAATCCGAAACACCCTCACCGAAAACGACGCCACGGGTGTACGTTTGCGCGGTACAGATTGGTTTGCTTGGGCTACCGCCGGAGGTTCCAGCACTGTATTGCTTACCGCCGAAACCGGAGTTGCAGAAGTTTTGGTAACCGCAGAAAATGCCTGGATATTAACAGATGAAATCGAAGCGCAGCGCTTCAAAGATGAAGAAATACCCGCAAATTTCCAGTTTAATATCAATCCTTGGGCAGATGCAGAAGCGCGTGAAAAGTTCGTGCGCGATGCCACAAATGGGGGAAAAGTATTAAGCGATCGACCAATTCCTCACGTCGAAAAACGATTACCCGCATCTCTGCAACAGCACAAACGAGTAATGATGTCAAGCGAATTAGAGAGATATCGCGAAGTCGGTCGTTTGGCTAGCGAAGCGATGACGGAGGTACTAAAAGCCGCCCAGCCTACTTGGACAGAATACCAACTGGCGGGAGCGGGTGCAGAGGCTTTGTGGGCAAGGGGAATACATCCGGCGCTGACTTTAGTTGCTGGCGAAAGGCGTTTACCGCTTTACCGTCATGCTACCGCTTCTGGAGAGAAAATAGGACAGCAAGCGATGTTAGTATTTTGCGCGAGAAGGTATGGTTTATATGCGAATCTAACTCGATTTGTTGTTTTTGGTACGCTTCCAGATGAACGCGCCGAATTGCATCGCCATGTCCGCGAAATTGAAGCGGAAGCGTTGAATTTATGCAAACCTGGCACATCTCTAAATGCGGTTTATGATGTGTTAGCAAATGCTTATCAAAAACATGGATTTCCGAATGCCATTCGCGAACATCACCAGGGAGGAACGACGGGATATTTAGCGCGAGAAATTGTGGCGAATCCCACAACTACCGATACTTTAGAAAATAACACGGCTGTTGCTTGGAATCCCAGTTTACCGGGAGCGAAAATTGAGGATACTTTTGTCATTCTTGAAGATGGAAAGTTGGAAAATTTGACTTTAGATCCGAATTGGCCTACTGTGGAAGTAGAAGGTAGGTTGCGACCTGTGCCTTTGAGCCGTTGAAAATTGAGTATTTCTGTTGAAATGTCTCAGAAAAAGATTGAAAAGCTGACTCCTGAACAAGAAGCTTTGATTCCAGTTTATGGCGAAAAGTGGCGTAATATCGTTTTTTCTACTGATCCTATAGACCGTTCAACAGCAAAGGAAGCCATTAAAAAAGCTTACGTTATGATAGGCAGAAAAGAACCTGAAGTTCTCTTTTTTGATAGCACGTATACTCAGCACCAGAAATGGGAAGAATTTATAGATTTATTATCTATTGAATTTTTAGAATTTCATGAGATTATGAGAGAAATAGAAAATCAACTGTGGGAAAAATTAATAAGGCAACTTTCCCATGAAATTAATAGCTATATTATAGACGAACTGCAAGAAAAGTTCTTCAACATTCTAGATAACCAAATTGGAAGGGAATTAGCCAACAATTTACCAAATCTAGGATACTGTATCATACCTGAAGATTGGGCACCGGAAGCCAGCTATGTAGATTTTTGTCTTTCTGTTTTAAACTTAAATTGCTCATATAAAAGTGAATGGTTATTATTTCAAGAGATTAATAAAAATTGTGGGATCATTTTTCCTTATGAAGAACTCGTAATGGTATGCGATCGCCCTCGCATTCTCTCCTTCGATAACCAACATCGCCTCCACGCAGAAGGCGCACCCGCGATCCAATTTGCTGACGGATACAGCCTCTACGCTTATCATGGCGTCCCATTACCTGAAAAGTACGGTAAGGTACACCCAAATAATTGGCAATCTGCATGGCTTTTAGAAGAAGAAAATGCTGAATTGCGACGAGTGTTAATTCAGGCAATTGGCTACGAAAAAATTGCTTCTGAATTAGGCGCAACTGAGTTAGATTCGTTTCAAGAATACAGTTTATTAAAAATTAATACTGATGTTGATATCGAACCTATTTATATGTTAAAGATGACTTGCCCAAGTACGGGATACATTCATATATTGCGAGTTCCTCCCGATCTAAAGTCGGCGCGGGAGGCGATTTGCTGGGTGAATTGGGGTGTCGATCCAGAGGAATTTGGGGTGCAGACATGACTGATTTTATTAAAATGGCAGAAGCAAAGATTGAAAAGCTGACTCCTGAGCAAGAAGCATTGATTCCAATTTATCGGGATAAATGGAGAAAGATTGCGCTTTCAACTGAGCCGATCGATAAGGAAAAAGCTGCTGAAGCAGTAAAAAAAGCTTATGCTTTGATTGGCTTACCGGAACCAGAGATACTTTTTTATGATAGCCCTTATGCAGTAGGTAGCGATCGAAAATTAGTCATAGATGAAAATCGAATATATGGAAATTTATATAGACCCAGAGGAATTTTTAAGGAAGATTTTACCTCTTACTTATTATCAGCTATAACTTCTAGTTGCCTTAAGACAGTTATGAGTCGCCTGAGTAGCGAACTGCATGATGATATAGTTTGGAAATTAGAGGGCGTCTTAACGGAAGAACTTAGAATGTTATTCCAAACAATGCAGGAAGTAAGTAATCAACTGTGGAACAAATTAGAATTTAAAGAAAAGCAAATACAAAAACTATGGGAGGAAATGTGGTTACAGCTTGAGATACCAATACCAAATCATTGGCTCGATCAGTTAATGATACAGAATGCACTCATAGAAACCGAACAAAAACATCCACTCGCAAAACGCATATCTGATGCGGCGAATAACACTAACCAACAGGGAGATTTACTGAACATTATCTTTGGTAATGATGATATATTTATTGCTCCAGCCCAATGGGTTAGTTCGGGCAGCCTGTGCGATTTTTGTATTAATGTATTAAATTTTGAATACAAGCAAAAAGAATGGGAAGCATTACAAGCAATAGCCAAGAATTGCGGTTGTATTTTCCCTTTTGAGAAGATGGTAATTGTATGCGATCGCCCTCGCATTCTCTCCTTCGATAATCAGCAGCGTCTCCACGCAGAAGGCGCACCCGCCATCCAATTTGCCGACGGATACAGCCTCTATGCCTATCATGGCTTCCCATTACCTGAAAAGTACGGTAAGGTACACCCAAATAATTGGCAAAGTTCATGGCTTTTAGAAGAAGAAAACGCTGAACTGCGGCGAGTGCTAATTCAGGGAATTGGATATGAAAAAATCGCTTCTGAACTAGGCGCAACTGAATTAGATTCGTTTCGAGAATATAGTTTGTTAAAAATTGATACTGATGTTGATATCGAACCAATTTATATGTTAAAGATGACTTGCCCAAGTACGGGATACATTCATGTATTGCGAGTTCCTCCCGATGTAAAGTCGGCGCGGGAGGCAATTCGCTGGGTGAATTGGGATGTCGATCCAGAGGAATTTGGGGTGCAGACATGAAGATTTTTTTTACCGCAGATGAACGCAGATGAACGCAGATGGATAATAAAGTATGAAAAATTTTCAAGAAGTGTTTGGTAAAGCACCAGAAATAGAAGTCAGCGCACCCGGAAGAGTGAATTTACTCGGCGAACACACGGACTACAATGATGGGTTTGTGTTACCTACTGCCATTCCCCAAAAAACTACGGTGCAGTTGGGTTTTAGCAATGACGATCGACATCATTTTTATTCGGCAGAATTGGATGAGAAAGTCAGCGTTGACAACGGTGATGCTACGCCAGAAGGGTTCGCTAGCTATATTTTTGGCTGTATTCAACTCTTAGAAAAAGAAGGATATAAAATACCGCCGCTGCATCTTTACGTGACATCTTCCGTACCGATGGGTTCGGGTTTGTCTAGCAGTGCGGCGTTGGAAGTTAGCACGTTGCGGGGAATAAAATTACTCCTCAATCTTCCGCTTGATGATGTTCGCATTGCCGAAATCGCACAGCAGGCAGAAATTCATTATGCCGGTGTGAATTGCGGGATTATGGATCAAATGGCGTCGAGTCTAGCCGATAGCGAACATATGCTATTTTTAGATACGCGGACGCTCGATCGCCAAATTCTTCCTTTCCCCACAGGCGCAGAAATTGTCGTTATCGATAGCGGCGTACCTCGAACTTTAGCAGCAAGCGGTTACAACCAAAGACGTGCGGAATGCGAAGAAGCGGCGCGACAATTGGGAGTAAAAGCACTCAGAGATATTACCGACCCGCAAGCGGTGGAAGTATTACCCGAACCTTTGCGGCGTCGCGCACGTCACGTCGTCACTGAAGATAACAGAGTGCTGGAAGCAATTCAAGGTGTATCTGCGAAACGTTTTGGCGAATTGATGAATGCTTCTCACGTTAGTTTGCGCGATGATTACGAAGTTTCTGTCCCCGCACTCGATACCTTGGTGGCGATGCTGCAAGAAACTCCGGGAGTATTTGGCGCACGCCTTACTGGTGCTGGTTTTGGGGGTGCTTGCGTCGCTTTGGTGGAAAGTGGAAAGGCAAGTGCGATCGCGCAAAATATCGTCGAAAGCTACAATCAAAAAGATTATACCGGACAGATTCTAGTCCCCAGCGTCAGTTAAATCGCACAAGCGAATTCAAGAGGGTCATTGATGTTTAGGCGAATTTGGCAAAAAATCGTTCGGTTCTTTCGGCGTTTGTTTGGATGGGAAACTTCCACCCAGCGATATCGAACAGCATCTGGAAAACGATCGTATCTGTCTTCAACAGCGGAACAGAGGCAGGTAGAAGCGCCTAAATCTCTCGAAAATGCCGATTACGAATTTCTCTTTATGCAGTTGCTGGAAGGAGTATCGCACGGTTGGCAGCAGCAACGAGTATTGAAATTTGTGGCAGACTTGGAAGGACGCACGACTGAAGAACAATGGGTGACGTGGTTGCGCGGTTTCGGTGAAAGATTGCTGGCGTCACCCGCAAGTCATCAGGAATTGGCAATCCGGATGCTTCAGCTGGCGGATATTGGTTGTGGCGAATTGGGAGAAGTCGCCGGTGAAATTGGTAGCAATTTGTTGGAAGGTTTAGATATTCAACAACCACTACAGCAAATGCAAATAAATCCTGATTCTCCGCTGACAGTTGCTGAGAATTCTGTTTCTTTCTTTCCCGTTAATGGAGAGGATGAAACTTGGGATGAAAACCAACCAATTACGATCGATCGCTTATGGCAGCTTTTGCAGCAGGATGCGGATTTAGCAGCGCAAATGGCGGAAATATTTGATGTTCCGTCAGCCGATCCGCAAGCTATTATTGAAGCCATGATTAATCATGGCAGCGTCGAAAGTCAATCGACTACAGATAATAATGTAGAAGATGCAAATGCAAATGCAAATGCAAATCCAGATGCGGATGAAGATGCAGAATTTTGGTTTAACCAAGGTCTTCACGAATTGCGATCGAGCGATTTTGCAGGCGCGATTGCCAGTTTCGATCGCGTTGTTGAAATTAAACCGGACAACTACGAAGCTTGGTACAATCGCGGTGAAGCACAAAGGTATTTAGGACAATATCAAGAGGCGCTAGCTAGTTTCGATCGCGCTGTGGCAATCAAACCCGATCGTCACGAAGTTTGGTACAATCGAGGATTGCCGCTGTTTGAATTAGGACGATATGAAGATGCGATCGCCAGTTTCGATCGCGCTATTGAAATTAAACCAGACCAGTACGAAGTTTGGTACAGCCGAGGATTTTCGCTGTTTACTTTAGGAAGATATGAAGATGCGATCGCCAGTTACGATCGCGCTATTGTCATCAAACCAGACCTCCACGAAGTTTGGTACAACCGAGGCATCGCGTTGTCTAATTTAGGAAGATTAGAAGAAGCGATCGCCAGTTACGATCGCGCTATTGAAATCAAATCTGACTACTACGAAAGCTGGAACAATCGAGGCATTGTTTTGAAGGATTTAGGACGCTATGAGGAAGCGATCGCCAGTTTCGATCGTACCCTTGCCATTAAGCCTGACCTTTATCAAACTTGGATTAACCGAGGTAATGCGGTCGCAACTTCAGTTACCCACGATCCTCTGCTTGCTTCCATGAGTGCGATCGCCAAACAAAACCCATCTTTAAATCAGCGCGGATATGACGGACAAATAGCAAGCTATCAAGAAGCTTTGAAGTATGTTTCCCAAAATACTCAACCGGAAGGTTGGGGAAAATTACATTTATTTATGGGAATTGCACAATACGATCGAGGTCGTATCGATGTCAAACCTCGCGAATATTGGCGCAAAGCTGTTGCCGAATATCAAGAAGCGCTCAAAACCCTGACGGAATCGGCATTTCCTGAATTGCATCTAGAGGTTTTACAAAACCTTTTTAAAGCACTTTTAGGTTTGGGAGAAACAGCAGAAGCCGCTGAATTACAGCGACGCGGTTCTGATTTGTGGCGTCGCTTGCTCAAAGATCCGAAGCGTTCTGAAACTAATAAAAAACAACTTGCTTTCCAATTTGTACCATTTCAACAATTGTCAGTCGATCTAGCCGTTCAATCCCGTCAATTCGTGCCAGCATTAGAACTGGCAGAAAAACACAAAAACGCTTGCTTAACTTGGCTTTTGGATGACTGGAAAGATGAGATTATATCACCAAATTGGCTTGATATCCAAAAACTGCTGAATCCCAGAACGGCAATAATTTACTGGCATCTCAGTCCATCCGCACTGACGACTTTTATTCTCAAACACGACGCGCCAGAACCGATCGTTTTGAAAGAAAACCCAGTGCGCGAAGAAAGCAACTTTCCCAGTCGCGTAGTGGAATTGGAAAATTGGATAAAAGATTGGCATAAACAATATCAAGAATATCACCGTAACGCCGAGAAAAAAAATTATATTTGGCGACAAGAGTTAGAGGCAAAACTAGAGCATATCGGTAATATTATCGATATTTCAGATGTTATCGAAGAACTCAACGACATCACACAACTAATCCTCATACCTCATCGCGACTTGCACAGATTTCCGCTGCATTATCTATTTCCAGATAACTTCACCATCACCTATTTACCCAGCGCCCAAATCGGTTTAAACTTACAAAATTCAGACAATCTAGAAATAAATAGGGCATCGCGTCTGCTGAGTGTCGAATCTCCCAATACTGACGGTTTATCATCGCTTCTTCATGCGGAAATAGAAGCATCTGCCATTACCCAAATGTTCGACAATCCGACGCGCTTTACCGATGTCAACGCCACAAAACAACAGATAATAGCGGCTTTGTCAAGTCAACAGGATATTTTTCACTTCACCGGTCACGCCAGCTATAATTTCTCGCAGCCGAAACATTCCGCTTTGTTCCTATCCGGACAAGACAAATTCACATTAGAAGAAATTTGTCAACTACCTTTAAGTAGTTATCGCCTCGCCTACCTTTCTGTGTGCGAAACTGCGATCGCCCAGAATCAAACTATCATGGCAGAATATGTGGGACTGGTGAGCGGTTTTGTCAGACAAGGTGTGTCTCATACAGTCAGTACCTTGTGGACAACACCAGAAGATTCCAGTGCTTTGTTGGCGATCGAATTCTACCGACACCTCAAAAGCGACATTCCACCCGCCGAAGCCCTCAAACAAGCCCAACAGTGGTTGCGAACCGTCACTTACTCCGAACTTGCCCAAATGTATAAAAACCTTAGCGCCGAACTGTACGAGTACGCGCCAGGAGTCAGCGAATACTTAAGATTTCAAGCGATGTTCTTGGAAGGAAACCCAGATAAAATAAATTCACCCCAACCCCCATACGCCCATCCTTATTATTGGGCTGCTTTTACGATCGCAGGTAGATGCTAGGGGCTAGGGGCTAGGGGCTAGGGAAGAGGGGAAGAGGGGAAAGGGAAAAGGAAATAGGGAACAACTTTATTCTCCCACTCCCTCACTCTCCCACTCCCCCACTCCCCTCTTCCCTCTTCCCCTAACCCCTAGCCCCTAACCCCTAATCCCTAACCCCTAACAATACAACCAGACACGATATAATGCTTTCTTTGCGTACAATCGAAAAATTATATACAGATGGAGCTTGTAGCGGCAATCCTGGCCCTGGTGGCTGGGGTGTGGTAGTCTACTTCCAGGATGGCTCCGTTTACGAAATGGGCGGCGGTGAAGCCCAAACTACCAACAATCGGATGGAAATGCAAGCAGCCATCCAAGCGCTCAAACTTCTAGCAGCGACGGGACAAAACCAACCAGTCACCATCTATACCGATAGCGAATACCTCAAAAAGGGAATAACCCAATGGATAAAAGGCTGGAAAAAGAAAGGTTGGAAAACCTCAGAAGGTAAAGCCGTCCTCAACCAAGATTTGTGGGAACATCTCGATACACTCAATTCCAAACAGGTAGACTGGCAGTATGTCCGGGGTCATGCGGGTGATGTTGGCAACGAACGGTGCGATGCGATCGCTCGCGCCTTTGCTAATGGTAGAATTCCCACACTCAAACAGCCAGCCTTATCAGAAGCATTTGGTTCAGAGGCTACAAACGGTTCTGGTTACGAAAAGTTACAATCCAGTGATGTATCCTCCGATCTTCTCGTTACCGACTTGGCTATGACAGAATCCACGACTAATTCCTTTACGGAAACAAATCATAATTTATCCGGTGAAGTTAGAGTTACTCAACTCCGCAATCTCATAGAAACTTTACGCATTGCCGATGACGTTGCTAGTAAAGGCTACCTGATTACCAGTTCCGAACTAGCAGACTTGATGGATATCCACACCAGTGCAGTTACAAGTCGGGGGGATAATTGGGTTTGGCGTAATTGGGTTGTTTCGCGGGTGCGGCGAGAAGGCAATCAAATCCTCTGGCAATTGGAAAGAGTGGATTAATTGCAAATTTTAAATTTCAGATTGCAAATTGAAAGGCACACAAGCGAAAAAAAGGGGCAGCGGTTATACTGCCCAAAAGTCCAAAGTAGATAACGAGAATATGTCCGATCGTTAGCTCGATCGCTTAACTTGACTGTATTGTCGTCCTCGCCACTGAGTAGGCGTCTGGATGGACGAGAGCAAAATTCGCACAAAAGCCAAGGGATCTGCCAGGGGAGAAAGGTAAAAGTAAAAAGGTAAAATATTACCTTTTTCTTTTTTACTTTTACCTTCATAAGAAGGTGCGATCGCCAACAACAACGCAAACCGAATCGCCAGCAGAAATAGATTCAATCCCAGCAAAAGGAAAGACGGGGAGAAGGAGAGAGGGGGAGAGAACAAAAGATAGCAGAGTACGATCGGCAGAGGTAGACCTTGGAGGCTAAACAGCAACCAAAGATCTCCCAACTGCTGAGAACTCGAAGCAGCATCTTTGAGGTCGAGACTTCGCCCCCACTCTTTCCAAGTTTGAGCAGCACCCTCATACATCCGCACCTTTAAAACCTTTGCGCCGTCCAGAAAACCCACCCGATATCCCTGGGAAGCAACATAACGGGCTAAGGTGACATCATCGCAGAAAGAACTGCGGGCGCTGGTGTAACCTCCCACATTCTCCAAAACCGATCGACGGCACAGAAAACACTGACCGTTTGCCATGACCCGTTCTGGGGACTGGTTAGCAGTACCAGCCGGGTCAAAGCGATACAGCAGCGTCATCAGCAGCGCCGGTTGCAGCCACCACTCCCCCGGATATTCCAAGACAAACCGAGGAGAGAGAGAAACTAAATCGTATCCCTCGGCTTGTGCAGCTTTGACCAAACTGGCAACTAAGCCAGGACTGGGCTGGGTATCTGCATCGATTCCCAAAACCCATTCGCTTTTCTGGGAACTGTGCAGAAAACCGGTATGCAATGCCCAAGGACGCCCCACCCAGCCATCAGGTAAGGGATCGTCGTTAATGAGGCGAAATCGCGGGTCTTTTTGCTGGGAAGCTTTCACCAAATCGGGAGTACCGTCCTGGGAATGGCTGTCCACGATCGTAATTTCCCGCACTTCGTAGCCTTGGCGAGTCAAAGCAGCCAGACAGGGGCCAATGCGTTTGGCCTCGTTCAGTGTGGGAACAACAACGCTGACTGCACCCAGAAGTTCTGGTGTAGGGGTGAGGGGTTCTATGGGAGGACGGCGACTGGGGCCTTTGAGCAAGCGCGAGAGTAAGATAAATACTGCTGGCGCTTGTATAATTAGCAGCCCCAGAGAAATTGCACCCCAGATTTCTTCTGCCAACAAGTTTGTCAACCAAAAGCTCACTTGGGAGCAACCCCCGCAGAAGCAACTGAAACTTCAGCTTTCCGGCTGGCTTCGCTGGCAGATAGATTAGCAGCAGCGGTAGTAACTGCTAAATTGAGGGCAGCGCTGTCTGGTGCTGGTTTGGCTGCCCACCAAAGGGTGACGGCAGGAAAAACGCCTACCACTAAACCCAATACAACAGGTATCCAGATGCCAGCTGCCAAGCTCATTACCGTTGCGAAGACAAAGTTACCCAAATAAACGGTTAGGGGCAGGTTTAGTTGCGATCGGGTTAACTGTCCAACTGCATCTGATGTTGAGTTGGAGATCTTTTTCCACAAAATAGTTGCCACGGTCATGAACACTGTACCCGTTCCAAACCAACCGGCAAAGTTTTGGTAGGGCATCCCGAAGAAAGCACCGGGTTGTTCCCAATGCCAGAAGGGAACCATCGTCTGACTCATGGCGGGGTCAAGTACGAAGTCCCAGGATGTCAGTAGCAGGGCTCCTAATGCAATTGCCCCGACTTGATACAGCCAACTCGATTTGCGATCGGAATTTAAACCCGTTGTGGCGAGTAAGTAGGAAACCAACCCTAAATAAAACCAGGAAAGGGGTATCGTCACGGGAACTAAGCCAGCTACCTTATATCCCAAGCCGCTCAAATACCCATAGTGACCGAAGGGAAAACCCGTACTGGTTCCCAGCAATTCGCTACCCAAGGAAATAAACACAGACGGGACCATAAATGCCAGCCAACGCCACAACCCCAGCGTGCGGTAAGCATAAATGGCCACAGCTGCCGCTCCCAAAACGATGTAAACTACACCACCACCAGCCATGCTCCACTGGAAGAAGGTCTGCCCATACGCCGGTAAACTTACAATTAATTCCGGATTTGGTAAAACTAACAGCAGTCCTGCCAGTCCAAAAGCCATTGACACGAGATGACCGATCAGACAGAAGCGCTCGGCCATAACCAGTTGCTTCATAGAAACTCCTTTAGATAGATTACAATCGCAAGGGCTTCTTAATAGTTTACAAATGTTTAACAAAAGTTAACCTATCCAGTAGTGCTTTTCTGTCATATCCTTTCTGCTAAAGTTTCCTACAAAAGTTATTTCCCTCCTCCCTCTTCTTCTCCCTCCCCCACACCCCCACACCCCCACAAGCAAAAAATCGGGCAAAGGAGCCGGACGGAGAGATAAATTAGTTTCAGTCCCCGATCGAGCTAAACCGGCTATTCTGTAAAAAAGTTGCTTGTGAAAAAAATCCCCTGGCTCTCTCTAACCATACTCCTGGTTGCCTACATGACCGTGGGCTGGGTTTTATCGGCTTCTCCCTGGTATATTTTGCTCTTAGCGATCGCTCTGATTTTACTCCTAGCCGAAATTTTAGCCGCTCCGTTTTCCAACGTGAGAAAGGCTCTTGTCTATTCCTTCAGTACCGATACTCGCGGTTTTATTCTCATAATTAGTATTGCTTTTTTCGCAACCGTGCTGGCCATCTGGATTCACATTGTTGCTCATACCCTGGTTTTGCTCGCCGCAGGGCTCTTGGCTAGGTTGGATATGCTCACGGCTCGTTTTACCGATTGGCAAGCATTTTCGGTTTTATCTTTTGTTTCGCTGGCTGGCTTTGGGCTGGGTTGGGCAGCACATCACCTAGCTGCGATCGGACTCTAAAACAAAGCTCTCGCTCCTTTACCTCAAGATAGACACTCTATAAATCGGCACAAAGTCAGAGACTTCTAATGCTGTATTTGAGGACACTACTAAGTAGATAGCGTTTAACTGTCCTTCTGCCCTACAGCATTAATCGCCGTGGGGCAATTTTGTCTTTAGGGGTTAGGGGTTAGGGACTAGGGGTTAGGGGTTAGGGGTTAGGGACTAGGGATTAGGGGTTAGGGGTTAGGGACTAGGGATTAGGGGTTAGTATCGATCGCAAGTTACCTGTTGTTCTGTTCTCCCCCACTCCCCCACTCTCCCGCTCCCCCACTCCCCCACAGCCCTAAGCTACAGGAACCGAAAAATAAAAGGGTAGCGGTAGGGTTGTTCCGGATTGCTCAAGCACTGGAGAATTGCTAAGATTGGCAAAACAAAGTTGACAATTTGCAAAATTCCTAGTAATAGGAATCCGATCAATACAATTGTGAGAATTCCAAAGATGATGCCATAAATCCAGACGTTGAAGTGAAAATTCAGCGCTTCTTTGGCATTGTCTTTCACAACTGGGTCATCCGATACGAACAATACCGCGATCGGTATCCCAACGGAGACAAAGGCGAGGCTAAAAAATATCGAGCCATGACATAACGCTGATAAAATCTTTCGCTTGTCAGTGTCATACATAGAACCAACTCCTCAGAGCCAGTCAGGTTTATCCTTTCCTTATGAAGCTATCACACCTAACGCATACGCTGGCGGAGGAGATTTCCGTACTGTATGTGGGGGTAGGTAGGGACGGTTGGTTAGGGATCGGATCGAATCAGTTTGTAACAGAACGATCGATCTATCCCCCTCTATCCCCCTCCCCCCTTCTCTTCTCGCTCCGCAATTTGTTAAATCTTATTTTAAGCTTTAAGGTTGTAGGCCATACAGAAGTTCCGGCTCCACCAGTAACTATTCTTCTTATCTAGGATTGCAATACGCTTGCGGAGTGCCGATCTTCCAGTTACCTTGGGATTAGCTGATGTTACAACTGCATTTCCTTTTGAGGTTTCTCTAGAAAACATTGGCCTTCGCTCTGGCAAATCTATCCACAACGGATTCATTCAGTACTCTGGCACTCCACTCTGCCTAATCCTACTGGTAAAACAAATTATGTTAACGCTTCCTGGCTACCAAATCACGTCAGCCGTTCATACCGGAGCAAGAACAGTAATTTATCGTGGCATTAAACTGCCCGATCGACAATCCGTCATCGTCAAAACCCTGCTGTCAAAGTATCCTACCCTCGAAGAAATTACTAGATTGCGGCATGAATATAAGATTTTGCAACCATTAAACATAGAAGGAATATCCAAACCTATAGCCTTAGAAAACTATAAAAATGGTCTGGCTCTCATCCTGGAGGATTTTGGTGCGGAGTCTCTCAAGCAATTGATGGCATCCCATAAAATTTCTGTTGCCTCGTTCCTTTACATAGTTTCTCAGTTAGCAGAAATCCTCCACCAACTGTATGAAAATCACATCATTCATAAAGATATAAAACCTCAAAATATCCTAATCGAACCTGTTAACTGGACTGTCAGGCTGATTGACTTTAGCATTGCATCCCGCTTATCTAGAGAAACGCCAACTATTAGCAACGCCGATTCTCTTGAAGGCACTCTCGCCTACATTTCCCCCGAAGCAACGGGGAGAATGAATCGTTTTCTTGACTACCGCTGCGACTTCTACTCCCTCGGCGTCACCTGCTATGAAATATTGACGGGTCAGCTACCTTTTCTCACCAAAGATCCCCTAGAACTAATACACTGTCATGTAGCCGTTTCACCAATACCGCCCCATCAAGTCAACGCCGAAATTCCCCAAGCTGTTTCCGATATAGTGATGAAATTAATGGCTAAATCGGCTGAAGACAGATACCAAACAGCGTTGGGATTGAAAGCGGATATAGAAATTTGTTTGGATCGATTGTTGAGATTCGATCGCATTGAATACTTTACTCCCGGCGCTGTAGATAAGTCCGGTCAATTCCTCATTCCTCAAAAACTCTACGGACGAGAAGCGGAAGTTGCCATGCTTTTGGATGCGTTCGATCGCGTAGCGTCTCCCCAAGAGAATGGCGTCACCGCAAGCAACACCGAAATCATGCTCGTTTCCGGTTACTCTGGCATTGGCAAAACTCGCGTAATCAACGAAGTTCACAAACCAATTGTACGCCAGCGCGGCTACTTTATTGCGGGCAAATTTGACCAATTTAAGAGAAATATTCCCTATGCTGCCTTGATTCAAGCTTTTCAGGAATTAATTGCAACCTTATTAACAAACAATCTCGATAAAATCGCTATTTGGAAAGAAAAACTACAAGAAGCGCTCGGACAAAATGGCCAAGTAATTATAGATGTTATACCCGAAGTTGAACGGATTATCGGCCCTCAACCAGAAGTCCCGGAACTGGGAGCAACAGAAGCCCAAAATCGCTTTAATCGCCTGTTTCAAAAATTCATCGGTGTATTTGCCCAACCAACTCATCCCCTGGTATTATTCTTGGAC
The DNA here is from genome assembly GCF_014696265.1 of Aerosakkonema funiforme FACHB-1375. GTDB lineage: Bacteria > Cyanobacteriota > Cyanobacteriia > Cyanobacteriales > Aerosakkonemataceae > Aerosakkonema > Aerosakkonema funiforme_A. The sequence continues at coordinate 25,510 of NZ_JACJPW010000049.1, forward strand.
GATTTACAGTGGGCAGATTCCGCTTCTCTAAAGTTAATTCAGCAGATTGTCACCGACCCCGAAAGCAAATATCTGCTGCTAATTGGAGCGTATCGCGACAATGAAGTCAGCCCCACCCACGCCACAATTCAAACTATAGAAAAAATTCAACAAGCTGGTGCAATTGTAAATAACATTGTTTTGCAACCATTGAATTTTGGTAGCATCAGTCAATTAATAGCAGATACTTTAGGTGAAACAGTAGCACAAGGAAGAACTTTTACTTTAGCTGAACTAACTTACAATAAAACCCAAGGAAATCCTTTCTTTTTAACCCAATTACTGCAAACTCTACACGCAGAAAAGCTAATTAATTTCGATTATGTAGAAGGACGATGGTTGTGGGATATAGAGAGAATACAATCTATAGGGATTGCCGATTATAGTGTTGTCGAATTGGTAGCGAGAAATATTCAAAAACTATCACCAGAAACTCAGGAAGTCTTAAAGTTAGCTGCTTGCATAGGTCACCAATTTACCTTAGATAACCTCGCTGTCGTCAACGAGCAATCTTTATTAAAAACTGCCGATGATTTGTGGGAAGCATTGCAATCTGGGTTAATTTTGCCGCTATCGCAAGCTTATAAAATTCCATTTTTTTTTGAAGAAACAGAACAATTGTTTTTACAAGTTGAAGATTTAAAAATTAGCTATAAGTTTTTACACGACAGAGTACAGCAAGCCGCCTATTCTTTAATACCAGATGAACAGAAGAAAGAGACGCACCTAAAAATAGGTAAGTTGCTTTTAGAAAAAACGGCCAAATTTGGGCTGCAAGAAAATATTTTTGATATTGTTAACCAGTTGAATATTGGCGTAGATTTCATCACCTCTGTTGCTGAAAAGGAAGAACTGGCGAAATTAAATCTGCTCGCGGGAAGGAAAGCTTTAGCCGCTACCGCTTATGATGCGGCGGTTAGATATTTAAATGTTGGTTTGCAATTGCTTGCGCCTGACTGTTGGGATAGTCAGTATGAATTGGCGCGGGATTTGTTTGTGGAAACTACAGCAGCTGAATACCTCAATACGAATTTTGAACGAGCGAAACAGTTGTCTGATGTTGTAATTCAACAAGCAAGAGATCTTATTGAAAAAATACCTATTTATGAAAGAAAAATCCAGTTTCATATTGCACAAAATCAGATGCAATCAGCGCTAGATACGGCGCTGCCAGTACTGCAAAAGCTGGGAGTATATCTTCCCAAAAAAGCAAGTAAAATTAGTATTTTGGTGGGGTTGATTGGCACGAAAATTACCCTACGAGGAAAGGAAATTGAAGAGTTGGCTAACTTGCCAGAAATGACCGATATATACAAACTGGCAGCTATGCGGATATTAATGACAGTTTTAGGATCGGTTTATTTTGTGGCTCCCAATCTTTTTCCAGTATTTATATTTAAGATGATACATTTGAGTATTAAATATGGCAATTCTCCTCTGACGGCTTACGTCTATGATTTTTATGGCGTACTATGCGTGGCTCTCGGAGATATTGAATCTGCCTATAAATTTGGCCAATTGGCTATGAGGCTACTGGAAAAATTTAACGCCAAAGAACTGAAATCGAAAGTAAAAGTAGTATTCAACAACGGAATCAGACACTGGAAAGACCATGCAAAAGAAACTTTAGAACCAATGCTTGAAGGAATTCAAGATGGTCTGGAAGTAGGAGATATAGAACACGCTTGTTACAATGCGATGAATTATTCCGTACAATCTTTTTTGGTTGGTAATCATTTAGAAACTTTGGCTCAAGCGCTGAAAAACTATCGAGAAATGACGGGTAAATTCAAACAGGATCTTCAACTAATAAGCATAAGTGTATGCAGTCAAGCAGTCGCCAATCTAACAGGTAACGCCGAGGAAAAGTGCAAGTTAGTCGGTGAAATGTTTAACGATAAAGAAATGTTACCAATATTAATAGAAAAAAACAATGTATTGGTAATTTTTTATGTTCATTTTTTTAAAACGTTTCTTTCGTATTTGTTTAAAGACTACGCTCAGGCTATTGAACAAGCGAGAAGGGCGGAAAAATACGCAGAAGGTGCGCCCGGTACTATGGCTTTTGCTGTCCATAAGTGCTACTACTCTCTGGCACTTTTAAAACAGTATAGCTACGCGACAAAAACTGAGCAAAGGCAATATCTCAAGCAAGTGACAGAGCTTCAGAAGAAAATGAAAAAATGGGCAGACCACGCGCCCACAAATCACAAACATAAGTACTTGCTTGTAGAGGCAGAAAAAGCGAGAGTACTCGTTCGAGATATAAAGGCGATGGAGTATTATGAATTAGCAATAAAAGGAGCGAAAGAACAAGGATACATCCAGGAAGAAGCATTGGCGAACGAACTCACAGCAGAGTTTTATTTCTCCCGTGGCAAAGAGAAAATAGCTCAAATATATCTCACCGATGCCTACTATGGATATATTCGCTGGGGCAGTTCGGCTAAAGTCAAAGATTTAGAAGAAAGATATCCTGAATTCTTTTTGGGATTGGTGAAGCGAGAAGACTCTGACTTGGATGTAAATAGAACAACCACCTCGACAACAGGAGGAAAGTCATCGGTATTGGATTTGGTGACTGTGGCAAAAGCTTCGCAAGCAATTTCCGAAGAAATCGTTCTCGATAAGCTGCTTGCTAAGTTAATGCACATCACACTTGAGAATGCAGGCGCTTCCAAAGGTCTTCTCTTTTTGTCAAGGGCAGATAAATTGCTGTTGGTAGCTGAGGGTGCTGTAGAAAGACAAAAGGTGCGAGTGTTGTCATCAATTCCCGTAGAATCTAGCCACGATGTACCGAGTTCAATTATCAATTATGCGGTCAGAACCGGGGAAAATTTATTATTAAATAATGCGGCGATTGAACCACGATTTGCTAACGATCCCTACATTGAGAAAAGCCAGGTCAAGTCTGTTCTTTGTTTGCCGCTGATTCATCAGGGAAAATTTACGGGAGTTTTGTATTTAGAAAATAATTTGAGTGTGGGAGCTTTTACGCCTGCGCGATTGTCCGTGTTAAAACTTTTAGCTGCACAAGCGTCTATTTCTTTAGAGAAGGCGAGCCTTTATCAGGAGTTGCAAAACTATTCTCAGCAACTGGAACAATCTTTGCATAAGTTGCAACAAACGCAGACTCAGCTAATTCAAACCGAGAAAATATCGAGTTTGGGGCAATTGGTTGCGGGGGTAGCTCATGAAGTAAATAACCCGGTTAGCTTTATCAATGGGAATCTGCACTATACAAATGAATACGTACAAAATTTGCTAAACTTGCTGAATCTATATCGGCAGTGTTTTCCCGATCCTCCAGATCGGATTCAAGAAGAAATAGAAGCGATCGATCTAGAATACCTGATAGAAGATTTGCCCAAAATGCTGTCTTCGATGAAAGTGGGAACCGATCGCATTCGCGATATTATGCAGTCGTTACGCAATTTCTCCCGAATTGATAACGGAAAACCGAAATTGGCAAACATTCATGAGGGACTCGATAGTACGCTGATGATTCTCCAGCATCGCCTCAAAGCTAAGGGAGAACGTCCGGCGATAAATTTGGTGAAGGAGTACGGGGATTTGCCGCTTGTGGAATGTTATTCGGGACAACTAAATCAGGTGTTTATGAATCTGTTGGCGAATGCGATCGACGCCCTTGAAGAAGTTTGGGGGCAAACCCACCCTCAACCCCTAAGAGTCCCACAGGGAGAGGAGAAAGATTCCAAAATTCAAAATCCAGAGATTCGCATTCGTACAGAGGCGATAGATGGCGATCGGGTGGCGATTAAGATTAAAGATAATGGCCCTGGAATGACCGAAGAAGTACGCGCTAAGCTTTTCGATGCTTTTTTTACAACCAAGCCAGAGGGTAAGGGTACTGGTTTGGGATTGTCAATTAGTTATCAAATTGTCGTCGAAAAACATGGAGGTAGTATTGAATGTTTTTCCACTCCAGGAGAAGGGACAGAGTTTGCAATCGAGATTCCTGTAAGGCAGGAGTCTCAGAATAGCGAGATGGGAGCGCTTCCCCGATCGGATGATTCAGATTAATACTGTCCTATTTTCCTATTTCACTCTGATTTATGGACGGTTTGCGATCGGGCGATCGCACCCAAGCAAGCTTTCCGATCCTCTAAATCGCCCCTTACGACCATTTGCAGTGGATTTTAGAAGAGCAAGATCTGGAAGTCAAACAAGTCTTAATTCACGGGATTGGCAGGTTGCGAATTCGTAAAGAATTAGGAAATATTGACATCGACTTTTAACTGCACTTCCATTATCCAGAATAGTGGCTCTTTCAAACGACAGTTTCAGCCATACCGTGTAAACCCAGCAAATTGTTTTTACAATGGTCAGGTGAAGATTCCCCAACAAAGCTCCATGATGACCACAGAAGTTGAAATTGAACTCGAAGCAGCAGTTGAGCGTCGGCGCAACTTTGCGATTATTTCCCACCCGGATGCCGGTAAAACTACGCTCACCGAAAAGCTCTTGCTGTACGGGGGAGCAATTCACGAAGCAGGTGCGGTAAAAGCGCGGAGAGCGCAGCGGAAGGCAACTTCTGACTGGATGGAGATGGAGCAACAGCGGGGTATCTCGATTACCTCGACAGTATTGCAGTTTGAATACCGTAATTGTCAGATTAACCTGCTAGACACGCCCGGACACCAAGATTTTAGCGAAGATACCTATCGGACTCTGGCGGCGGCGGATAATGCGGTGATGCTGATCGATGCGGCTAAAGGTTTGGAAGCGCAGACCCGCAAGCTGTTTGAAGTTTGTCGGATGCGAAATCTTCCCATCTTCACCTTTATCAACAAACTCGATCGTCCGGGACGGGAACCCTTGGAATTGCTGGATGAAATCGAGCGGGAATTGGGTTTGCAGACTTATGCTGTTAATTGGCCGATCGGTATGGGCGATCGCTTTAAAGGCGTGTTCGATCGCGAGAAGCGCCAAATTCACTTATTCGAGCGTACCGCCCACGGTAGTCGCGAAGCAAAAGATACGATCGTCGAGCTGGGCGACCCCCGTCTGGAAAAATTATTAGACCGAGACCTCTATTACCAACTCAAAGAAGATTTAGAAGTTTTAGAAGAAGTGGGGCCAGCATTGGATGTGGAGAAAGTCCACAGCGGTAAAATGACGCCCCTGTTTTTCGGTAGCGCCATGACCAACTTCGGGGTAGAACTATTCCTCAATTCCTTCTTGGACTGCGCTCTTAAACCCGGTTCTCATAACAGTACCATTGGCGAAATACCCCCCACATATCCCGACTTTTCCGGATTCGTGTTCAAGCTGCAAGCTAACATGGACCCGAAACACCGAGATAGAGTCGCTTTCGTGCGCGTTTGTACCGGTAAGTTTGAAAAAGACATGACCGTCAATCATGCCCGCTCTGGTAAAACCGTGCGTTTGTCAAGACCCCAAAAATTGTTTGCCCAAGAAAGGGAATCGATCGAAGAAGCTTATCCCGGCGATGTCATTGGTTTGAATAATCCGGGAGTATTTGCGATCGGCGACACAATTTACATCGGTCAAAAGTTAGAGTACGAAGGCATACCCTGCTTTTCGCCGGAATTGTTTGCTTATTTGAAAAACCCAAATCCTTCTAAATTTAAGCAATTTCGTAAAGGCGTTTCCGAACTGCGGGAAGAAGGCGCAGTGCAAATCATGTACTCCGCCGATGAGTCCAAGCGCGATCCCATTCTGGCAGCAGTAGGACAGCTGCAATTTGAAGTAGTGCAGTTTCGCTTGCTCAACGAATATGGAGTGGAAACTCACTTGGACTTGTTACCCTATACGGTCGCTCGCTGGGTTGCCAGTGGCTGGGAAGCTTTAGAAAAAGTTGGTCGCCTTTTCAACACCGTAACGGTAAAAGATAGTTGGGGACGCCCAGTACTTTTGTTTAAAAATGAATGGAATTTGCAACAAGTACAGGCAGATCACCCGGAATTACAGCTAAATTCTTCGGCTCCAGTAGTTTCCGGTCAGGAACCGGAATCATTATGACCTTCAATTAGAAGAGCCTGATTTTGTTAAGTTAATTCTCTTTAATTACAAAATTGGGTATCCTCTTTTTAGAGGTAAGTTACAACAGGATTGGGGCAAAATATTTTCCCCCATATTCCTGCTTTAATTTTGCCCAACTTACCTCTAAATCAAGGAGGCTAAATATATGCTTCCTCTCCAGAAATTCTTCCTGGCTGCTACTACATTAATTGCACTAGAAACAGCCACCATTTCTCCTGCTTTGGCGCTGACTTTTAATTTCCACTTCATCGACCCAGTTCCTCCCGGCCCATTGTCTGGCATTAAAGGCGGCAGTTTAACCGTCGCTGACAGCATCGATAATGTTAACCTTGGCTATCAAGGTGGCTCCGGTTCTCCTTCGGGAATAAATGTGGGAGGCATAACTGGGATGAGTAGCCAATTTGCTGTTGAGCGAACTATTGGCTGGCGGTTTTTTGCAAACGATACCTGGAATTTTGGCTCTTGGTCTACTGGTGTTTATTGGGAGTTGAAGATTTCATGTCCTTTAAATTTGACGAGTTGTAGTGGTTCGTCAGGGTCGTTTTACGCAAAATCCTACAGTTCGGTTTCTCCTTTATACAGCGGTAGCATTGCGATCGATAATTTTTCCTTACCCAAACCTCCGATTTCATCTGTTCCCGAACCTGGGGGTACAATTCCATTGTTACTGCTAGGTGCTGCGTTCTTAACTAAGAAACTAACAGGAAAAATAATAGCAATGACTTGATTTAGGTAAATAGTGGGTAGGCTATTGTGGAAGAGATTGTGATGCCAGAAAGTCTATGGTCTTTCCTCCCGATCCGCCTGCGTCTGGTGCATCTGCCTCTGGTAAGGAAAACTCATCTCTGGAGGCGGGTTTAGCAGCGCTCAAGCAAGGAAATTACAAAGATGCGATCGCTCACTTAGAAGCTGTCTGCCAAATCCAACAGAATCAAAATGCAATTTATAAGGCTCAGATGGGTTTAGTTGTAGCCTACGAACGTAGTGGCAATGTTCTAGGAGCGATCGCCCTGTGTAAAACTCTGAGTAAGAGTTCGAGCCGTCCCGTGAAAGAATGGGCCGATCGCACCCTGGCCGATTTTGTCAAGCGCTACCCAGAAGAAGGTACAGCAAGGCAGGAAGGCAGTGGGGAAGACAATCAGACTTCCCAGTCAAAAGACACTGGGTTTGTGCCTTTTAACCCCACAGCACAAGTGTCTTCGAGCAGACCGAAGGTGCCTGTGAGTCCGCCTTCATCATCTTTAAAGGATCGAAATTCTTCTTTATCTTCCCCATCTTCCCCCTCAAAGCAGGGAAACAAAGAAAATCAACCAGAAATCAGATCGCAAATATCACAAAAGTTTGATTCTGCCTCATCGCCTGGGTTTGTTCCCCTAGATAAGGCAACTAAACCAAGCAGAGGAGCAGAAGAGAAAGTCGCCAGTCGCCAATCTTCAGATCCTGAGAAAAAAAAAGCAGAAAAGAGCTTAGATTATAAACCAGGATGGAAACAAGCCGGAAGGGCACAAAAGTGGCAACGCTTGCCAGTAAAGACGGGTTTTCTCTTTGATTTATCGCAGCTTTGGGGAGTGCAGGCAGTAACTGCGATCGTCCTGCTGATTTCGACGTTTTGGGCGATCGATACCATACTCAAATTCGCAGTTAAAACAGGGAGAGATCTTTTAATTAAACTGCGAATTATCTATATAGGCGAGGATTACTATAACGACCCGATGCGTTTAGTTCCCATTGCCAGCGCGATCGCACTGATAGCCCTGATTGCCGCATCTCCCTGGTTAATGGATGGATTGCTCAAAGCATACCACAACCTCAAACCTTTACCGACGGCAACATTGAGCGAACGCAGTCCCGAAGCGGTCAGAGTGCTGCAACGTTTTACCCGCGAACAGCGCTTACCTTCTCCCACCTTATTTGTCTTACCAAATTCTGCACCCTTAGCACTTACCTACGGGAATCTGCGCCGTACTGCCCGCATTGTCGTAACTCAAGGATTGTTAGACCGATTGGCAGATGACGAAATCGCCACTATTTATGCCGAACAGTTGGGGCATATCGTTTACTGGGATTTCGCGCTGATGTCTTTGGGTGTTCTAGTGGCCCAAGTGCCTTACACTTTTTACTGGAGAGTGAGCCAGTTGGGAGATTTGTCGCCAAACTCGTTTTTGCGGTTGATTGCCGGAGCGATCGCGGCATTGAGTTACGGTATATATTGGCTATTTCGTTGGCCGCTTTTGTGGTTATCGAGGGCGAGGATTTACTATAGCGATCGCATTTCCTGCGAAGTTACGGGTAATCCGAACGGCCTCAGCCGCGCTATCTTGAAAATGGCGATCGGCATTGCCAAAGATATCGAGCAACAGGGACAAACGAGCAATCTGCTGGAAAGTTTCGAGCTGTTGACGACGGTGGGATATCGACAGGCGATGAGTTTGGGCAGCCTCTACGCTCATACTCCCCTAGAACCGCTGCTGGCGTGGGATTGCGTCAATCCTCATCGTCGCTGGTTAGCTATTAATAATTCTCATCCCCCAATGGGAGAGCGGTTGCAAATTTTAGCTCGCTATGCAAATTTCTGGAAATTAGAAACCGAACTTAACCTAACTTACCAATCTTCTGTTACCCTTCAAAATTCAAAATTTTTCTTACAAGGTTCGCCTTATTTTGGCGTTTTTATGGGTTTAGCCTTGGGAGGGATATTCTGGTTTATTGGCGGAATTAGCAGCTTGATGAGATTCCGACCGCTAGATTGGATGTGGGGAGATCCGTCAATTATATACGGTTGCCTGCTCATCGGCATCAGCATAGGCATCTTGTTGCGGATCGATTCTTTCTTTCCGGATATGAAACCTTTGTCTGTAAAAAAAGAAGCTGTTTTGGCAGATTTGCTAACCAATCCCGTTGCTTTACCCGCAGACAGTCAACCGATATACCTGGAAGGGAAATTGTTAGGGCGTCCCGGTGTCAGTAACTGGCTTTGTCAAGACCTCATTTTGCAAACGGCTACTGGTTTAGTTAAATTACACTTTTTTTCTTGGTTTGGGCCCATAGGCAATCTGTTGCCGCGATCGCCTCGCCCCAGCGATTTAGTCAACCGACCGATCTCCGCAACGGGTTGGTTTCGTCGGGGTGTTACGCCGTGGATCGATCTTGACAGCCTGAGAACTCAAGGCGGTAAAACCAGCCAAAGCGCTCATCCTGTCTGGTCTACGATTTTAGCGATCGCGGCTGCTCTTTGGGGCGCTTACATTATCTTCAAAGGCGGCGCATAGGGCTAGTGCCATTTAGCCCATCCCTTATGCCGACATCTATGTAAAGAAAAATTGCGACTTTTTTCTAAATGTGTTACATTTCTTTACAGGAATTCCTTGGTATTAGACAAGGCAACAGACAGATTTCTCAAACAGCCAGTCTGTGAAAAAGAAATCCCAAAAGCTTTTATAGCAATGGGTAATGGGCGATCGTAGTTCTGCCAGTAGGTGAAAAAGCGACAGACTGAGGTTCGGGGATGCTTGTCCGTAGAATCGGATACTACCAGGATTTCCTCCTCCCAACACAGCAAGTTTAACCAGCCGCAGCCATAGGCTGGTTTTTGTTTGCTATTGTGTAAAGATCGATAATCCTGTCGTACAATCTGTAGCGGAGCCTATGGTAAAAACAAAAATCCTGGGGGAGAATTACTCCACCTGTGACAGATATAGGCTGAAGCTGAAATCTATCTTGAGAAATGGTTCCATGCCTTATAGCGTGATACCTTAAAGAATGGCGTCAACTTTTCAGGCAAGCAAGATACAACAGAAGAAGAAAACATCTGAGTTTCACTGGCATAAATGAAGGTCGATTGGGAAGCAATTTTAAGTCCGCCGCTAGAAGCATTAGAGTTTAGCGGTGAGATAAAAGATGGATTCAAGCTGTTTGAGGAAGCTCTAAGCCTGCTCAAACGGCGATTTTACTATGAGTAATCCTCGTGGTAAGCTATCTTCATATTGAATGCCGGAAACTTAGGTGTAGGATCTTGGGCATCGAGTATTAAGTAGCGTTTTTTCATGCGATGAGCTGTGTGGTGGCAATTGGTTAGAGGGACAGAACAATTAGTTTGTTTAGGAGTTCGTCAATCCACTTTCTCCTCAGCTAATATGCAGGGAGCGCCCTTGCAAGCAAGTTTTTTTTGAATTAAAGTCTGGAGGATCTTCTATGTCCGTTCGTCTATATGTAGGCAATTTGCCTAAAGAAGAAATCGATCGTCAAGAACTGCAAGCGGTTTTTGCCGAGGCTGGGGATTCGATTTCTACCAAGGTGATTAAAGACCGCAAAACAGGGAAATGCCGTGGTTTCGGTTTTGTTACCGTGCAGACAGATGAACAAGCCGATCAATTCATTGAAAAGTTCAACGGTTACGTTTTCAAGGAGAGTGCTTTAAAAATTGAAAAGGCATTGCCTCGGTCTAAAGGTCAAAGTGAGGAGGAAGCACCACCGCCGCCAGTTGCTAAATCGGCACCCAGCAGCAGTTCTGCTCCCAGCGAAAAGAGCCGTCGAAACAAGAAGAAGAACCGTGGTGGCAGTAGCGGTAGCAGCAGCACAACATCAACTAACTCTGAAGCAGTGCAACCAGATCCCCGTTGGGCACAGGAGCTAGAAAAACTAAAGCAGATGTTAGCGGCTCAAACAACAAATCCTTGAACAAATCTTTGATTTTCTCCCGACCCCCTAAAGGGGGAGGGATTATGGAGATAGTTCTGGGGTTTTGCTGGTTAGACGAGCAAGTAGAAGCTGGAAGTTTCCTCCAAACTGCTACTGGGTGCAATGTTTTTAGCAAAATTTTCCTTGTTAGCGACGATTTCACAAAAGTCGATTAGAGAAGCGGACTTTTTGTCTGCGATCGCCATCCAGGTAGAGGTAGAGAGTTGTCTACCTCTACCTATTGTTTGGCAATATTTGGGTATTTAATGTGGGAGCTTTTTTGTGTAAAGTGAGTTTAAATTTATCGCCGTTTTGAGTTGACAAAAGTTTGCTGTGCCATTGAAATATGCGCTTGTCCACGAGTGGTTAACACCTAAAGCAACCGGAGGTTCGGAACTGGTTGTTAGGGAAATATTGCGGCACATAGATGCCGATCTTTACGCGCTGATCGATTTTGAATCGATCGATCCAAATAGCTATTTATTTAAGCGCTCTATCGGTACGACGTTTTTGCAAAGGTTTCCCAGCGCTCGTAACGGGGTGCAAAAGTACCTACCTTTCTTGCCGCTCGCGATCGAACAGCTGGATTTGCGAGAGTACGATATTATCCTATCTTCCTCCCACACTGTTGCTAAAGGCGTGATTACAAGGCCACAACAGTTGCACATCTGTTATTGCCACGCTCCCATGCGTTTCGCTTGGGACTTGACTTTTGATTACCTTGCTGGTAGTGAGATGGGAAAAGGCGTTCAGGGGGTACTGACGCGGTATTTGCTGCATCGCTTGCGGCAGTGGGATGTGCTAACTGCCAATCGCGTCGATTACTTTATTGCTAATTCCAAACATACCGCAAGTCGGATTTGGCGTTGCTATCGCCGCCGTTCCGAAGTAATTTATCCGCCAGTCAACATTGAGCGATTTCCTTTTCAGGAAAAGAAAGAAGATTTTTACCTGACAGTTTCGCGGCTGGTGAGTTATAAAAAAGTCTCTTTAATCATCAAGGCTTTCAACCAGCTAGGACGCCCCCTGGTAGTCATCGGTACTGGGCCGGAACTGAAACAACTTCGCCAATTAGCAGGCGACAACGTACAGGTGCTGGGACCGCAGCCCAATGCTGTGGTCGAGAAATACATGGCCGAGGCGAAAGCGTTTGTGTATGCTGCCTGCGAGGATTTTGGTATTGCTTTGGTAGAAGCGCAAGCCTGCGGGACGCCGGTGATTGCCTTTGGTGCAGGTGGTGCCCTGGAAACGGTGCGAGATATTCGGGAATACCCAGATACAGGTACGGGCTTATTTTTTTGGGAACAATCGGAACTAGCTTTAGCGGAAGCAGTCAAGATTTTTGAAGCGCATCAGGGAAATTTTAATCCGGAGCGGGCGCACTCACAAGCTGGTGGGTTTGCGCCTACAATCTTTGCAGAGCGGTATTTCGGGTTTGTCGATCGCTCCTATTTGAGATTCAAATCTCGAAATCAGTCTCTTTTTTGAGTTGTCGGGGAGAGGGAGAGGGAAAAGGGAAAGGAGAGAGAGAGAAGGGAGAGGAGGAATTTTGACTTTTGACTTTTGACTTTTGACTTTCCTCCTCCTCTCTTCTACTCGTAAAGTCTCTTGAGGCTTTATGATGTGGACTGTGTGTGGTGTGAAGTAGTGTAAGGAGTAAAATGACTGCCGAAAGCCCGTTCATCTCCGGCAAACTGTTTCGGGGGTTAAAAAAGCGTGGTTTGCAGCCGCTCGAACTTACAGGCAGACTTAAGGGTCTGCCTCTTGAGCATCTAAAAGGAGACTTTGCCAAGCGGCTGTTCGATATTGCGTTTTCCTTATTGGTTTTGATCCTGTTTTCCCCGGTATACCTGCTGTTAGCCTTATTGATTGCGATCGGTTCCCCTGGGCCGATTTTTTACGTGCAAACGCGCATTGGGAAAAACTACAAGCCTTTTGGCTGTATTAAATTCCGAACTATGGTCACCAATGCGGATGAAATCCTGCGGGAGATGATGGCAGCTTCTCCTGAGTTGCAGCAAGAATTCCAGGACAATTTCAAGCTCAAAAATGACCCTCGCATTACCTGGATCGGTCGATTTTTGCGGGTGACCAGCCTCGATGAATTTCCCCAGTTTTGGAACGTTTTAAAGGGGGACATGAGTGTTGTTGGCCCTCGTCCGTTAGTTGCGGAGGAACTGTTCATGTACGGTCGCCATATTGATAAGATTTTGACAATTCGCCCTGGAATCACGGGGTTGTGGCAAGTTTCCGGACGAAATGATATTCCCTACGAAAAGCGCGTCAAGATTGATGTTTACTATGTCAATTTTCGCAATTTATGGCTGGATTTGTGGGTGATTATCAAAACCGTAGGTGTGGTAATTTTTCCCACGAATAACGGAGCTTATTAAGCTTCTATCGCAGCGCTTAAACATAAGCAGGACTTACGTATTAATAAACGGCATTTAGTTAGGAGTACAAATAAAAAAGTTATGATTTTGATGCTAAAATTTTAAGATGTTCAAAGTTTTGAAATCAAAAATCATAACTTTTAGATTCCCAGTGTATATAAGTACGTAAGTCCCGCTACTGTTAAAAAAGTTTAACAATAATACAGTAGCTGAGAATTCTTTGCAAAAACTACATAGTCTCTTGATATTTAGCCGACGTGTTTAAGTTAACGTAGGAAAGGATTGAGATAGTGCCACTGGTTCGCCTGCATCAAGAAGCGATTAGCTGTAACTATAACGCCAACTGCGATCGCGTAGCGTGCCATTTGGCATAAACTAAACCTCAAATGTAAAGGTTTCTGCCTGTGGAAGACAGGCAACTACCTCAAATTGAAAGTTGCTGAGGAATTCGGAAGATGACACAAAGAAAACGAGCCCTACTCACTGGCATTACAGGTCAAGATGGATCTTATTTGAGTGAGTTTTTGCTCGAACAAGGGTATGAGGTTCATGGGATTATCCGGCGGACTTCTACCTTCAATACAGACCGACTCGATCATATATATGTAGACCCCCACAATCCGACAGCGCGGTTGTTCCTCCATTACGGCGATTTAACTGATGGGGTGACGTTGCGTCGGATTTTGGAAGAAGTTAAACCAGTAGAAATTTATAACTTGGGGGCGCAATCTCATGTGCGGGTTAGCTTTGACTCGCCGGAGTATACCGTAGACACGGTGGCGATGGGCACGCTGCGCCTGCTGGAGGCGATTCGGGATTACCAACATCGCACGGGGATTGAGGTGCGCTTCTATCAGGCAGGTTCTTCTGAGATGTTTGGTAAGGTGCAGGAAGTGCCGCAGAAGGAGACGACGCCGTTTTATCCCCGCAGTCCTTATGCTTGCGCGAAACTTTACGGTCATTGGCAAACGGTGAATTATCGGGAATCTTACGGATTGTTTGCTTGTAACGGTATATTATTTAACCACGAAAGTCCTCGGAGAGGGGAAACGTTTGTAACGCGGAAGATTACGCGAGCGGTTGCTAGAATTTTAGCTGGGAAGCAGAAAAAAATTTACTTAGGTAATCTGGATTCTAAGCGGGACTGGGGTTATGCTAAGGATTATGTGAGAGCGATGTGGCTGATGCTACAACAAGAACAGCCAGATGACTACGTGATTGCGACGGGCGAAACTTACTCGATTCGGGAATTTTTGGATTTAGCTTTTGGTTATGTCAATTTGGATTGGCATGATTATGTGGAATTTGACGAACGTTATTTACGCCCAGCTGAGGTTGAGTTGTTAATTGGCGACCCATCTAAGGCAAAAGAAAAGTTAGGCTGGCAACCTTCAGTGACATTTTCAGAGTTAGTTGGTTTGATGGTAGAAGCAGATTTGCAGAGATTAGGACTGACTTTACCGGATGGTAAGGGAGCGAAATTTGCGCCTGACATTGCTACCATTCGTCAAGATGCAGCTACGGTAATGGATTAAGAAAGTACAGCCCCGACAGATGAGGATGGAGATATGGTGTTGGATTTAAAAGATAAAAGAATTTTGGTCACTGGCGGGGCTGGTTTCTTGGGCCGCCAGGTGGTAAAACAGTTGTGCGATGCTGGAGCCGATCGCGATAAGATTACGATACCGCGATCGCGTGAGTTCGATTTGCGATCGATGGATGTTTGTCAAAAACTTTCCCAAAATCAAGATGTCATCGTTCACTTGGCGGCGCACGTTGGCGGCATTGGTTTAAATCGCGAAAAACCGGGTGAATTGTTCTACGATAATTTGATGATGGGCGTACAATTAATTCACGCTGCCTATCAAGCTGGTGTGGAAAAGTTTGTCTGTGTTGGTACGATTTGCGCTTATCCTAAATTTACACCAGTTCCGTTTAAAGAGGATGACCTTTGGGAAGGTTATCCCGAAGAAACAAACGCGCCTTATGGTGTGGCGAAAAAAGCTTTGTTGGTGCAACTGCAATCTTATCGGCAACAGTATGGATTTAATGGTGTTTATCTGTTACCTGTGAATTTGTACGGGCCAGAGGATAATTTTGACCCGCGTAGTTCTCACGTAATTCCTGCTTTAATTCGCAAAGTTCACGAAGCACAAGTCCGGGGAGATAAACATTTACCTGTTTGGGGTGATGGTAGTCCGAGTCGCGAGTTTCTCTATGTAGATGATGCGGCGCGAGGAATTGCGATGGCTACTCAGTCTTACGATGAGGCTGACCCAGTGAATTTGGGAACTAATTATGAGATTACCATCAAAGATTTGGTGGAATTAATCTGCGATTTGATGGGATTTCAGGGCGAAATTGTTTGGGAAACGGATAAGCCGAACGGACAACCTCGGCGGTGTTTGGATACGGAACGCGCTAAGGAAAAGTTTGGTTTTGTGGCGCAGGTGGAGTTTAAGGAAGGGCTGAAGAATACTATTGATTGGTATCGTCAGCACGCTGAGTAGTTGGGTACGTAGTTGCGCTTAAGCGCAATTACGTACCTGGAAGAATTTTGGCGATCGCTCTTGACATTTTTTTTCTTGGTAGTAATATGTAAGTGTGGGAGAATGTGCGCTCAGGTAGACCCCTTCACACAGTTACAGATATCGCAAAGTACAGGGAAAATTTTCGGCGATCGGACTTGCTATTTTTCTCTTTTGGTAGTATTATGTAAGTGTGGGAAAATGTGCGCTCAGGTAAACCCTTTCACAGAAGTTGTAGATATGGCTAAGAAATAGGTTTCCTTTCCCCAGCAACCAAGCTTTTTGCAATCCCCAACAAGAAAAAAATAGGTTTGTGTATTCATCGGCCTTTTAAATGGGAAGAGTGCGATCGCTCTTGCATTTTTTCATAATTTGACATATCCTAAAAGAATGGGAAAATGTGCGCTCATATATACTCGATTTTAAAATAAAAAGTTTTGTTCAAAGGATGGACATTTGAAGTCGGTTGATTCGATTGCTATCAGTCCAGATGGGCAGACTTTAGCTAGCGGTAGCAGAGACACAACTATCAAAGTCTGGAATCTTAGCACAAAGAAAGAAATTCACACTCTCACGGGACATTTAGAATACGTTAATTTTGTTGCTATCAGCCCAGATGGAAAAATCAAAATTTGGCAGCAGATGCACCCCATTAACTATGCCGAATCATCCTCAAATTAAAGGCTCAACGCTTAGATCTATTTGTACCCAATCAGGTATCTCACGAGAGGAATTTTTAACGGCGTATGAGCAAAGTTAAATTTAGCCAATGTCGATTTCTAAAAAAATATAGATAAGCCTATTGACAGGCTTAATTTTTTTATGTTATGCTAATTTTGATGAGGAAGAACTATCGTTTAATATTTGATTATAGTTAGATTTCCATTATTTGAATGATACACCAAAAAGGCAAGGAAGTAAAGAGGCGACTGCTAAGTTAAACCAAATTACAGAAGTTTATAGTGAGGATTTTAACTCTGGTGCGATCGTAGAAGGAGTGCGATTTACCAATCCTTTTAGTGATGATTTTAAGTTGCTTTGAATCGAAAAAATAGTATGAAGATATGGTTCATCAAAACACGCTAATCTAAGCTACCAGAAGAAGGTCGAGAACAAGAGCGATCGCTTTCTATCCTCGTGATAAGATAAAAGGGTATGATGTTTGAGTAAGATAAAACCAGAATAGCAGTGGCAAAAAAAGTTACGATAACACTGGATGACGAAATCCTTGCTTTTGTCGATCGGCAAGCAGCTGCTTCGGGAAACAAAGCCAACCGCAGCGCATATATCAATGCAGTTTTAGCACAAGTGCGACAACAATATACTCAGGAAGAACTAAGAGCTGCTTATCAACGAGACGCACAAGATGCAGCCTATCGTGAAGAAGTTGCTTTGTGGGACGTTGTAGTAGGGGACGGAATAGATGCCTGATGGTACGCTAACTTATCGTCGTGGAGAAATTCGCTGGGTTAATCTTGACCCAGCAGTTGGTGCAGAAGCGAAGAAAATCCGTGCTTGTGTAATCGTCCAAAATGATGAGGGAAACCGTTATGGCTTTCTAACGCTGGGAATGCCTTTAATGCCAGGAGTTAAAAATGCTCCTTATGTTGTGAATGTAAAAGCAACATCAACTAACGGCTTAGATCGCGATCGCTATATTGATGTCGGACAAATTCGATCGCTTGATAGTAGTAGGATTCTCGGTTTAGTAGGGGTTTTGGAAGAAGAATACTGGGAGTCTATTCGTTTGGCGATGAATGTGGTACTTGGTTTCTAAATGGAAAAAGCAGAATTAAGACGATCGCTTATCAAAACACGCCAATCTATGTTACCAGAAGAGTGGAGAGAAAAGAGCGATCGCATCTCCTCGCACCTCCAATCTTCCCCTCTCTTTACCCAAGCAAAAACAATTCTCGCTTATTTTAGTTTCCGACAAGAACCTGACCTCAGTATTTTATTTACCGATAACCGCAAATGGGGATTTCCTCGCTGTGTGGGCAACGCGCTTTCCTGGCATATCTGGAAACCCGGAGAACCGCTGCAAAAAGGTGCTTTTGGAATTTTTGAACCTCACCCGGATTTACCAACTTTAAACGCCAATGAAGTAGATTTAATTTTGGTTCCAGCAGTTGCTTGCGATGTGCGGGGGTATCGACTGGGATATGGCGGCGGTTATTACGATCGCCTTTTGAGTTCCCCGGAGTGGTCGTCAAAGCCTACAATTGGGATTGTGTTTGAATTTGCTTATCTGCCACAGTTACCCATTGAAGGATGGGACATTCAGTTAAATGGTGTTTGTACAGAAGTTGGTTTGAGGATGTTGCAATGAAGTTTTTAACTGTCAGGCTGATGTTTTCTGAACCCCGCGCAACGGACAATTGTCCGTTGCGCTCCAAGCACGTACCGATGTAGGCTTGGAAAGTGATTTACTTAGTAAAATACAATTACTATAATCTCATGTCTCATTACACAATGCAAGTGTTTTTACAAACATTTACACATTTTTTGATGGCAAAAGATGGGATTAACAGGGACTTATTAACAGACGAATTAAATAAGTATTAGTAATGTAAGGCAATGGCCAATTCAAAGCAGATGAAAAAGATGGAAAAGCGAGATGGAAAAGCCAAAAGCCGAGGGCGGTCTAGATGGGAATCGGTTTGGATGTATGGGGGATTGAGTGCGATCGCATTTCTGATGTTGTTTCCCCTACTCTGGTTGATAAGTACCGCCTTCAAATCGCCGGGAGAAAATATCTTTCAATTTCCACCCCAGTTATGGCCCAGTCAGCCCACCTTCGATAACTTTGTGCAAGTTTGCCAGACCAATCCGTTCGGGCAGTATTTATTTAACAGCACCCTAATAGCAGTACTAACAGTTGGATTAAATTTGCTGTTCTGTTCCCTCGCCGCTTACCCACTCGCACGGCTAAACTTTCGGGGAAAAGAAGCGATTTTTACAGCAATTGTTTCCACCATCATGATTCCGTTCCAAATCGTGATGATTCCCTTGTATGTATTGACAGTCCAGCTAGGTTTGCGAAATACCTATTTAGGGATAATTTTTCCATCTTTAGCTTCAGCTTTTGGAATTTTCCTGCTGCGGCAAGCATTTCAAGGAGTGCCGAAAGAAATAGAAGAAGCAGCGAGGATGGACGGATGTTCTGAAGTCGGGATATGGTGGTTTGTGATGCTTCCCGCCATTCGTCCCGCACTGGTGACATTAGCAATTTTTGTATTTATCGGGTCTTGGAGCGACTTTTTGTGGCCATTAATAGCAGTCGATCGCCCGGAATATTACACCTTACCTGTGGGAGTAGCGATGTTAGCGAGTACATTCTCCTTAGATTGGCGTGCGATCGCAGCCGGTTCGGTGATTTCCATTGCGCCAATATTATTTTTCTTCCTATTCATGCAGCGGTACATTGTACCAACTGATGCAGGTAGCGGCGTCAAAGGATAAGCGAAATTTCAAATTCCAGATTTCAGATTTCAAATTTGAAATTTCAAATCTGAAATCTGAAATTTACCTACAGTCCCGTATTTTCCCCAATACGGTGTGCCTTAATCAAATTAGTAACTCCAGAGAGAGGTAAAGGCAAACCAGCAGTAATTACAACTATATCTCCCAGAGAAACAAATCCATTTTCAACGGCTGCTTTCTCCATTGCGGCAATCATTTCGTCAGTGTTATCACCCACCTCTAACCGCAAAGATTGCACGCCCCAATAAAGAGCCATTTGCCGCTGTACGTGTTCTTCTCGCGTGATCGCAATTACCGGAATTGACTGGCGATATTTAGACAGAAGTCGAGCAGTAAAACCATGCTCGGTAAAACAAATAATCGCTTTGGCGTTAATATGTTCTGCCAGCTGACAAGCAGCATGAGCAACAGAGTTAGCGATCCCGTGTTCTCGCACTGTTTCGATGTATTGAGGAGAAGAAATTAAATTTGCTTCCACCGTTTCAGCAATGCGAGCCATCGTCCTTACTGCGTCCACTGGATAAGCGCCCACTGCTGTTTCTCCGGAAAGCATGATGGCGTCGGTGCCATCAAAAATGGCGTTAGCAACGTCAGAAACTTCTGCTCTAGTGGGGGTCGGATTTTGAATCATCGACTCCAACATTTGGGTAGCCGTAATAACAGGCTTGAGATGTCGGCGGCAACTTTGAATCATCGATTTTTGAATTAAGGGAACTTGCTCCAAGGGAAGTTCAACGCCCAAATCTCCCCGCGCTACCATGAGGGCATCAGCGGCATCGACAATGCTTTCCAGATCTTCTACGGCTTCGTGACGTTCGATTTTGGCAATAACTTGAGTCATTTTTTCTTTACGTCGCACCGATCCTCTCACTTCTTTAATATCGGCATCTTCCCTCACAAAAGAGAGGGCGACATAATCTATATCTTGGGATAATCCAAATGTTAAGTCGTGAATATCTTTTTCAGTGAGTGCGGGGGTAGAAATAGATGAATAGGAAAGGTTAATTCCCTTGTGACTTTTGAGGGGGCCACCTTGAATAACTGTGCCGTAAATTTCATTTTTTGTAACTCGGTCTACTTTAATGCGGATCAATCCGTCGTTAATCAGGATAGGTTCGCCTTCTCTGACATCAGAGGAGAGGTCTTTGTAGGTAGAACTAAACCGCTCGGCGTTACCCAGAACTGGAGCCATAGTTACACAAGTTTTCTCGCCCGCACGCAGAATTACACCTTCTTCCATATCGCCGACGCGGATTTTTGGGCCTTGTAAATCCTGAAGGATAGCGATCGGTCGGTTGAGTTCTGCTGCAACTTCTCGGATTAAATGAATGTTTTTTTGGTGAGTTTCGTGGTCGCCGTGGGAAAAATTTAACCGCGCTATATCCATGCCAGCTTCTACCATTGCTTTGATAGTTTCGTAATCCGAACTGGCAGGGCCAAGGGTGCAGATAATTTTGGTATTACGCATGATAATTTTGAGGATTTTAGATTTTATATTAGACGGAAATTCCTGGTTTGGTTTTGTAATCGTCTAATGAAAATCTAAAATTGCTGGGTAAATGAAATTCAAGTTTTGAAAATCTAAAATTAAAGCTTGGATTAGTGAGGGTTGATAGCAGCTTTGGGATAAGCAATGCGTTTGTGATGAAACTGTTGCCATACTTGCACAAAGATTTCAGCAATTTGGGGCATTTCTTCTCGCTTCAGTCCTGAATCTACGAGTTGATTATCTTGCCAGCGAGCTTTGAGTATTTTATTCACGGTTCCCAAAGCGTCTTCGTAGCTGGCATCTTTGAGACTGCGTAGAGCCGCCTCGCAGGCGTCTGCGAGCATAACAATACCTGTTTCTCGCGATTGCGGAATTGGGCCATCATAGCGAAAATCAAATTCCGATACGGGTTGTTTGGATTCTTGCTCCGCTTTGTGATAGAAATACGCGATCGAAATCGTGCCCTGATGTTCTGGAATAAAAGCTTGTATTGCTTTGGGCAAACGACAGCGACGCGCCATCACCAGCCCTTCGCTGACGTGCTTTTTGATGATTTCCGCACTCTTCCAAGGGTCGTCGATTTCGTCGTGCTTGTTTGGGCCTCCCATTTGATTTTCGATAAATCCTTGGGGGTCGTGCAGTTTGCCGATATCGTGATACAGAGTGCCGGTGCGGACTAACTCGACATTACAACCCAAAGCTTTGGCGGCGGCTTCTGCGAGGGTAGCGACAAACAGGGTGTGCTGAAAAGTGCCTGGGGCTTCTTCGGCCAAACGCTTGAGGAGAGGTCGGTTTGGATTGGCGAGTTCTGCCAGACGAATGGGAGTTACCAGGTCGAAGAGGTGTTCCAGGTAGGGACTCAGCCCCAAAGCGACAACGCTCCAGGCCAAACCGGTGAGACTGTAGAGAGCGGCGTCTGCGAGTACGCTGTACCAGACGGAACCGATCGCAGCACTGAGCATGAGATTGAGGATAAGGTAAACGGCTCCTTCTGTTAAGCCTACCGCGACACCTAAGAGAGCGAGTTCTTCACGCGATCGCAGTCTTCCCGCCATTAAGCTGCCCAGTATACCACCGGCAGCGCTGGCGAGGAGATGCTCCCAGCCAATTTCCATACTGATGGGCAGTCCTATCGAGATCAACCCTACAGCGCTTGCGCCCAAAACGGAACCGTAGAAGCTGCCCACCAATAAGCCAATTGCCGGCAAGCTGGTGTAAGGTACACCCAAACTTACCAACAAAGGCGCACTAAGAGTGAGAAGCAGTATTAAGATCTGGTCTCGGCGGCGCAGTCCGGGGTGAAATCGCCTTTCCAGAAGCCAAAAAACACTGACAGCTCCGCTGACGAGGACACCACACCCGATCAAACCCTGCCAGTTAATACCCCGGCGGCTCAAGCCGAAATAATCGAGTAGCACAAAATCGGCTTGGGTAATTGTTTCGCCTGCTTGGACAATTACTTCACCTTTCCGCACTTGGATGATTTCCGGTTTTACCTGCCGTGCGGCTTGTTCTGCTTGCTGCCTTGTTTGTTCGGGATCTTCCTTTAAATTTGGCTGCAAAGCTGCCATGAGGATCTTGGTTGCCAGAGGTTGTGCCGCTGGAGATATCTCGGCTTTTACCTGCATACTTACCGCTCGCTCCAACATCTGGGTGGGTAAGCCGGGGTGAATGCCTTGGATCAGAATGCGCTCTGCCACTTGGCGCAGACCATCTTGCATTTTTTGCCAAGCTGCATCCGACAGTTGTAATGCAGAGGTATCTTGTGCAGTTTGATTTTCCCAGGTCGGCTTGTCTGAGAAAACAGCTACTGCTTGGGCATAAAGCTGGCGAACGAGTGAAATTTTCTCAACTAGCGCGGATAATTCTTCAGACGAGGTAGAGCGTCGATAGGCTTGCAGTTCGCCAACGGCTCGTTGCTGAATTGGCGAGAGAGAAGCAGTGGGTAAGGGTGGCAAGCTCAGGCGCTCTTGAGAATTGGGAAGCCTCTGGCCGTTCGCGGCTGCTAGCACCATCCGCCATTCCCACTCCTGGCAGTCGCGCAAGTAAACTTGGGTGCCAAGGGATAAAACAGAGGTTTTGGTAAAGGGAAATGGCCCTGGAAGTTGTCTTGCTGTGTCGATCTGGTTGATGGCTTTTTGGAGATTCTGGTAAATCTCTTCGTTAACAGCCGGATCGATCTTTAAAACGGGGAATAAACCTCGGCGAGCTGCTTTTCGTTTTGCTTCCGTGGTTTTGATATCTTCAACGCTAGCGTCAAAAGGTGCCCTAATTGTTGTGGGAGCGATCGTGTCAACATCGAGTTTTGGCTGGTTGTAGAAGCGATAGCCCAAACTGGTGGTGAGGGACACTACTGCCACAATTAATGCTATTGGGGGGCGATGAGATTTATAACGACGACAATTGGCCCCTAACGAATACTGACTGGGCAGCGATCGGATCGGAGAGAGATTGGTTGCTAACAGCGAACCGGATAATTGTTTTAGCAAAAGACTTCCTAGAAATCGGCTATTACCTATGCTTTCTGGAGGCGCGATCTGCTGGGGAGAAGATTGCCCCTCCCTGGAGAGCCGATCGGAGCGAACGCTAAGGTCAAGGCTGGAGGAAAGCGATAGATCTGGAGCAGGCTGAGGCCATCTGGCTGCGGCACGGGGACGGGATCGCGTCCCCACAAAGGTTTTCGCGGCACCGTTTACCAATCTGCCGTGCCCTGGGGGCAAGCTTAGCACCGATGCGCTACTACGGACGTAAATACCGCAGGCTTTACGGCATCGCAGATATCGGTGGAACGCAACTCGCCGCCATTGCTTGAGCTGCTGTGTCAACGTGGTCAGCGTTTTCATGTAGGAGCGGCTGTGACACCCTGAATTTGGTAGCTCGTTTCTCAATAGGGTGATCTTAGGCGTTATTATAAAGGTCTGCTAACAAAACTGGGCTCTACCACTAGGGGGATCGCAAGTGGCAGGGGTTTGACATAGCGATCGGGATCGTTTTTGCCAGCCCCTTGCACTTCATACCAGTTCGGTCACCAATGCCTTTATTCAACTGTGGCCCGCACAATAGAGATTTGTTGAGCAACCAAAACCTAATTTAGCAGAATAAATGGGAGCCTGAAAGGCACATTAAGGTAAGGACACTAATGCAGTCCTTGGTTACGTTGGCTAAAGCATGAACTGGGGAGTGTCAAAAATATATAGGGCTCATGCAAAGAAACCCGGTTTGGATGAGAACTCACTGAATTTCACGAGCTTTAGATGTCACATGAAACCGGGTTTCGACACTTGTGGTAAATCAATCCCAATATGGTTCTTTGACCTCAAGTAAGCACATCAGAGATACTCTCGCAAGAAATCAAAGGAATCGTCTTCCCAGCAGGGTTCTGGCCATAACAGGAGCAGGTATTTGCTGATATCTGTTTCGATTTCGTCGCTATCTTCGCGATCGAACAGTGCTGCCAGAGCTTTCGTGTCTCCCTCTCTCAAAGAGGTCAAAGACGGGGTGCAGCCATCCAGCGTTGCAGAGGATTCTGTGCTGAGTGTGGCGGAAACTTCGTTTTCGGTCTGGTTGACCCGTTGCCAACGGGATGTTCTGGCAGGTTTAGAAGTTGTCACCTTGCGGCTAAAACGGATTAACTCTGCCAGATCTGAGGCACCCTCGTCACTGGATGTGCTGATAAACATTTTTATTTAAACGACTCAATCCCATTTACAGGTATGAGCCTTTCGCCCTAAAACTTCATTTTTCTGGGAAAGTACGTGAAGTTTGGGCACCCTGATGCTGTTGACTGACTGTGAAGTTTTATGTTGGTCGCAGGCTCATCGGTTTGCTTGGACATTCAGTGTTCTCAATATACATCTACCAGTAGAGAGATGCACGGATTTAAGGTAATTTTTCAGATGTGGGCAACTGTCGAGCTCTAGAACTGGTCTGTTTCTGGTGCTGGCCCAGCAGTTCCGGGTTGATTGAAGAAGCGGTTCTTATCAGTGTCGGTTTGATAGAGGCAGTCAATTTTAGGGGAATTTTCCAAATTATTCGTGAAACCAAAGGTGTTCATGCGATTTTTACACTGGCGCACTTGCTCTCCGTTTACCAGCTTTCTGCTCTCCAGAATTGCCCAGTTATTGCTTCGCAGCACGCATCCTGGTTCCATACGCGGCTGGGTTACGTACACGGTGAAGGGATTTAACGTTACAAAGGTACGGGTTTCTGTGACTATGGCGCTAGCTCCATACTGAGCGCAAATATCAGGGTTAGGTGCAGTGCGGTCAATGACTTCGCGGGATGCGACGTTGGCTGTACTTAAATTGGCATTGGTCGTAAAAGCAATGCCGACCCCCACTCCCAAGATGAAGACGCCGCTGAGTATTGCGAGGGAGGTATAATTGAAGGCTCCAGATTTGGAGGAGACGGAACTGGATTTACGTTTCATAGTTACTTTAGCGGTGTATCAGATGCGACGAGGAGTTACGGTTGCAAGCTGCAACGCAAAATAAGAGACAACTGCGGACATTTCCAGTATGCCGTTAATTTTCCGAAGCTAGTGCCGTTAGGTGAAAGTCAAAAGTCAAAAGTTAAAAGTCAAAAGTCAAAAAAAAGAGGCAGAGGGAAGAGGGAAGATGGAAAAGATAAATTGTCTCAATCCCCCACTCCCCCACTCCCCCGCTCCCCCGCTCTCCGTCTCCCTGTTCCCCCTAGCCCACAGTCAATATACAAACGGGAGGCAGATAAGTTAGATCGTGTCCGTTGGTATCGTTATTATATAAGTAATTCATGGGATCGTAGTCTTGAGCTTCGGATCAAGATGGAACGGGACACGCTCTTAGTAATTGAATAATAATGAATAGTTATCCACTGGTTAGCATCTGTATACCTCTATATAATGGCGCTGAATTTATTCCATCACTGATAACCAGTCTCCAGCAAACTACTTATCCCAATATAGAGATTATTATTTCTGATGATGGCTCAAAAGATGAAGGGTTAAGGTTGCTGCGTGTGGCAGAACTACCGAATACTCATATTTTCACTCATGCCAGATATGGTTTAGTACCTAACTGGAACTATTGTATCGAGCAAGCCAAAGGCAAATATGTTAAATTCTTATTTCAAGATGATACTCTTACAGGAGACTGTATTGCCAAAATGGTGCAAATTGCCGAACCAGATGAAGAAATTGGTTTGGTTTTTAGCACTCGCCAACTAATTTACGAACAGCCCGTCGATCTAAAATTTTTGAAGGGGATGCAGGACGTACACAAACATTGGTCAAAAATTCAGCCTATACAATCTGGCTTAAGTTTTTTGCAAGATGAGAATTTTTTTAAACCTCCATACAACAAGGTTGGCGAACCGACTAATGTCTTGATAAGGCGGGAAGTATTTGAGCGAGTTGGTTTGTTCGATGCCAATTTTAAACAACTGGCTGACTTGGAGATGTGGTTGCGAATTATGGCCTATTATAAAATAGGGTTTATTGACGAAAGGCTAGCTGCGTTTCGCATTCATCCCAATCAAGCAACCAGCCTAAATCTTGACTCCAATAGAATTGATACTTTGTTTGAGATATATAAAGTATGGCTAAAAATTATTTTTAACAAAACTTATCAATCACTGCCCAGCAAATTACGCAAAAAAATGAGAAGGGTGCTAGTCAAAATTCTTTTAATTAAAGGTCTCAAAAGCATCATATTATTGAGATGGGAGCAAGTTCGAAAAGTGACGGCACTGCTAAAAGAAGTCCTCAGGAGGAAACCAGAACCGTCTGGGAAAGAATTCTCAAGCTAGGGAGCTGGGCTAGTCGATCGCACCTAAAGGTCGGGAGTTCAACCGCAGGAATTGCCGATCGCACTCTCCCCAGACAAGACAAAAATTTTTTTGTCAACCAAACTAATACAGAACAACAAACAATTTTATGACAGAACATTCCAACATTCGTAAGCTGCTATGCGACCAAAATCTAGGGCTGTTACCGCACATAGACAGATGGCTTAAGGATATACAAACCCAATTGGGAGATAAGCAAGAAAATTTTCGATTGGACGCTTATGATTTAGAATTCGGTGAATGTCAAACTCATGTGACACCTAACGATGTTAAACCGATTGTGACGCAGTTAGTTTCCATGAGATTTCCGCTAATTGGGCCAATCAAAGATAAGTTTAAACTGCTGATGTTAGCGGCGGAATTTCAGAATTCGCTTGATGCTGGAATTATCGATTGGAGTACTCGCGAAAGGAGTCAGTACGATAATAAACCTTTACGGCGACCGATCAGCACGATTACGGGTAAGTTAGATTGCGAATCATTGGGAGAACCGACTAATTCTTGTCGGATTACCATTTATCGAGATTTTGAGTTAACTTACGCGGCAAGTTTTTGATTTTTGCAGTTGCGATGGCGTAGCCTAGATAGTAGGTTATAAACGAGCTAAATACAGCGAGGTGTGTTAAGCTGAAAAGCTAACGCACCTATTTATGTATATTGTTTTTAAATTAATATGCGTCGATTTTTAAGCTTATTGATAACTTTGACAATTTTAGTGACATCATTGCCGATCTCCCAGCAAGTGTTTGCACAGGCGTGGCGTCCCGTTAAAGGAGGAATATTTTTTGGTATTAGCGGGATGGCTTTAGTTCAGCAGCAAAGCAATAGGTTGGACTTACTGATTGTTCACGATAACAAAGAAAAAGATCGAGGTCGTATAGCAATTATTAAAATTCAGGACAAGAATCAACCTCAATATTTTCCGTTGCAATGGCCTAGAAATATAGATTTGCCGATCGATTTAGAAGCTATAACATCTGTTCCTGAGAGAAATAATGTTTCTTTTATGGCTCTCAGCAGTTTCGGGAAAGTCTACCATTTGAAGATAACTAACGATAACAAAAATGTCGAAATTATCAAAGTATTCGATTTGCAGAAGGTTCCTCAAGGAAGCAATTTTGAAGGATTTGCTTTGCAGGAAATTGATAGTAAATTATTAGCTGTGTGGGCGCATCGAGGTGATGGTAAAGAATCGGCAATAATATATTGGGGGGTGCTTGATTTGGCTGGATATCAAATTGCACAAATTGGTTTTACTAATCTAATAGTACCGTGGCCTACGGATAATGTTCGCCATATTTCTGATTTGAAAATAGACCCAGCGGGAATACTTTTTATTTCTTCAGCAAGCGATCCCGGAAATGATGGGCCATTCGACTCGGCTGTTTACGTTGCAGGTGCGTTTGGGGTAAGCGGGAATGCGATCGCATTTCGTCAAAATCCCCAACTCGTTCCTTTGTATCGCTATAACTATCATAAAGTGGAAGCGATCGAACTTCTACCGGGTGCAGAAGGTGGTGTTATAGTCGGTACAGATGATGAAAATATGGGTGCGTCTATATATATTTCCGGTAGCAATGACTAAGGCTATAGGAGTGTTAGCAATATGGATGTGGATGAACTTCTGAGTAGATACGCAGCAGGCGAACGTGATTTTCACGATACGGAACTTACTCAAGCGGATTTAAGTAAAGTTAATTTGAGTGGCATAAAACTGATAAACGCTAAGTTGGGAAGTGCTTATTTGATGGGTATTAATTTGAGTAATGCTAACCTACGAGATGCAGACTTAAGCGGTGCTTACTTGAATGATGCTAATCTGAGTAATGTTAATCTCAGCGATGCAGATTTACGGATTGTTAATCTTAATGATGCCAACTTGATTGACGCGGACTTAAGTTGTGCTAATCTTCATAGTGGCAATCTCAATTGTGCTAATTTGAGGGGAGCTAAATTAAAAAACGCCAACTTGAGTCATGTTGACTTGATTGGTGCTAATGTAAGTAATGCTAACTTGATTGGTGCCGATTTGAGCGGTGCGAATTTGATTGGCGCTGACTTCAGTAATGCAAATGTGAAAAATGCTATTTTTAAAGATTGTTTAGGGATTAGCCAAGATATGAAGCATGAATTGCAAGGACGAGGGGCGATTTTTTGAAAGTGCTTTTCGGCTTTCCACATAATCACTCAATATTTACTTCTCTAGCTAACTGATCGTACAATCTTTTAACCTGCATTATACATTCTTCTAAATCTGTTTTTATTTCATTTTCATTAAATCGTAAAATTCGCCAATCTTTTTCAATTAGAACTCCCTCTTTACTAGAGTTTTTTACTGCTTTTTTCAAAGATTGTTTATAATTATGAGCATTTAATTCTATTCCTATCTTAATATTTCGTACCTCTTCCTTATAAACGAAATCTAATCTATATTTATTTAGTTTTACCTGAGAATCAAAAATACTATCACTTGTCAAGAAATTTTGGCCAAAGGGTTCGTAAGCAATTATACCAATTAAAAAAGCTTCTTCTAGAGAAGATTCAGCTTTATTAAATATTTTCAATATTTTATACCAATAGGATCGAAAATATTCCGTAAATTCATTTTTTAATTGGCTTTTGCCTTCTAAATACACATTATCCCATTCTGAACGTAGCGGCTGAATTTTTGATGGCGCTTTTTGGAATTTTTGTATAGATTCTATACCATCTTGGTTGTTATCCTCTTCTTCATATACTGGCTTTAAACAAAACCTTTTCGCTTCTTCTATTTTTTGTTTAGCATTTTTTAATTTATTTTTAATATCTCTTCCTAATTTTTCTGCAACTGCTCCTCCAATTAGGTCTTGATACCGTAATATTGTTTTGGTAAAAACGTCTAAGTCTTTAGCTTTTAAAAACGGATTTTTTCCTATTCTTGTACTTAATATAAAATATTTTAATTCAATAAAAACCTCAATAGATTCATTCTGAATCCTACTCACTATAACAGTGTCAATTTGTCCATCTTTTACCAAAAATTCATCAGTTAATAAAAAATAATATTGGTCTAAAATAGATTCAGCTACATAATCCATAATTTTGTCTACATTAATATTAGTATTCATTCGATACCTCCTTAATCCTTAGTCTAATAGGCTTTTTCAGATGTATGGGGAAAATGTTCGTTTGTCTTAACATTTGAGTGCGATTTGTGGGTTACGGCACGGCAACTAAATTATTGGTTGAAAGTGCTGAAATTATCTCCCGTGCCTAACCCACCCTACGATTAGATAAATTTCTACGTTCACTACAAAAACTGTATGAGCGAAAACTTTACACATTAAACCGGAACAACATCACATCGCCTTCCTGCACCAAATACTCTTTTCCTTCACTGCGAACTAAACCTTTCTCCTTGGCAGCATTCATCGAACCGACTTTTACCAAATCTTCATAAGCAACTGTTTCGGCGCGAATAAAACCGCGTTCAAAATCGGTGTGAATTACACCGGCAGCTTGCGGTGCGAACATACCCGCTTTAATCGTCCAAGCGCGAGTTTCTTTCGGCCCAGTAGTAAAGTAAGTACGCAATCCCAAAAGTTCGTAAGTGGCGCGAATCAAAGATTTCAGTCCGCCTTCTTCTACCCCAAGTGATACTAAAAATTCTGCCCTTTCTGCTTCTGGTAATTCAACTAATTCCGATTCAACTTGAGCGGAAACAATTACTACTTGCGCTTTTTCTGGCGCGGCTATTTCACGCACCTGTTCTACATATTTATTGCCAGTTGCCAAATCGTCTTCAGATACGTTGGCAGCATAAATGATCGGTTTGCCTGTGAGCAAACCCAAACCTTTAATCGATTCAGCTTCTTCTTCAGTTAAGCTGGCTTGACGAGCTGGTTTACCCTCATTTAATACGACGCTTAATTTTTCTAATGCCGATAATTCAATCTGGGCTTCTTTGCTAGTACGAGCCATTTTGCGCGTGCGATCGATCTTGCGTTCGATTTGTGCCAAATCGGATAAACCCAATTCCAAATTGATGATTTCAATATCTCGCGCTGGGTCAACAGAACCGGCGACGTGGATAATATCATCATTTTCAAAACAGCGTACCACTTGGACGATCGCATCCACTTCCCGTATATGGGACAAAAATTGATTGCCCAGTCCTTCCCCCTGGCTAGCGCCTTTCACCAAACCGGCGATATCGACAAACTCGACGCGAGCGGGTACAATTTGTGCGGAATCCGACATTTGACGCAGAACGTTTAACCGCTCATCCGGCACCGCCACAACACCGACATTGGGTTCGATCGTACAAAATGGAAAGTTAGCGGCGTGGGCTTTGGCGTTAGCAACCAAGGCATTGAATAGGGTGGATTTACCAACGTTAGGAAGTCCAACAATTCCGGCTCTTAGCATCTTAGTTCGGGGGTAAAAACTGGGTAAATTGTATTTTTAATTGACTAGGGAACGGTTTGAGGAATAGGGCCCGGAACAGTCTGGGGAATTGGTGCAGGTACTGGTTCTGGGACAGGTTCGGGAATCGGTGCCGGTACTGGTGCTGGTACTGGTTGAGGTATCGGCCCAGGCACTGGTTCCGGGGATGGCGGTGGCTGGGGAACCGGATTTGGGATTGGTTCTGGCACCGGACTGGGAATTTGCGGTTCGGGAAAAGGAAGAGGGCCGGGATTAATCACGATCGTCTTTATTCGATGGTACGACCCTATCAAATTAGGAAAGAACTGCTAAAATAACATCCTCCTGAATATCTATGCCCTGCCAGATTCCCTATCAAACTGTATCCGGATTTAATAATTTAGCAGATAATTGCGATCTGTTGGTGGGCATTGCCCACGCTACTCTTTAACAGATCGAAATTATCGATCGCCACCGCATACGATCGTTTTTATGACATTTGCCTTAGATTTGCAAGCCAAAACGCCCCTGTTAGACGCGCTCCGCTCATATATTAACAATCCTCACGCTGGGTTTTACA
Organism: Aerosakkonema funiforme FACHB-1375; assembly: GCF_014696265.1. Taxonomy (GTDB): domain Bacteria; phylum Cyanobacteriota; class Cyanobacteriia; order Cyanobacteriales; family Aerosakkonemataceae; genus Aerosakkonema; species Aerosakkonema funiforme_A. The sequence continues at coordinate 56,953 of NZ_JACJPW010000049.1, forward strand.
CGCCGGGACACAAGCGGGGAGAGGGAATTTCTCAGTCTCTAGCAGAATTGCTGGGTACAAGAGTTTTTCGATCGGATTTAACTGAGTTACCCGGTTTGGATAATCTGTCCGCACCAGAGGATACGATTCAGGAGGCGCAGGCACTGGCAGCAGAGGCGTTTGGATCGGAAAAAACCTGGTTTTTAATCAATGGTTCGACTGCTGGGGTAATAGCGGCGATTTTGGCGACTTGCAGTACTGGCGATAAAATTATTTTGCCTCGGAACGTACACAGTTCGGCGATCGCAGGTTTAATCCTTTCCGGTGCTATCCCGATTTTCGTCAATCCAGAATACGACTCGATTTTAGATATCGCCTACAGCATTACACCACAAGCTGTCGCTGCGGCGCTGGCGAAGCATCCAGATGCAAAGGCGGTGGTGATGGTTTACCCAACTTATGATGGCGTGTGTGGGGATGTGGAAGCGATCGCACACCTTGCCCACCAGTACAATATCCCTTTGTTGGTAGACGAAGCCCACGGCCCCCATTTTACCTTTCATCCGGAGTTACCGATTTCTGCGTTATCGGCGGGGGCGGATTTGACGGTGCAATCTACTCACAAAGTACTCAGCGCCTTAACTCAGGCATCGATGTTGCACCTACAGGGTAACAGGATCGATCGCGATCGCCTCACTAAAGCGTTACAGTTAGTGCAGTCTACCAGTCCCAGCTATTTGTTATTAGCTTCCCTAGATGCAGCGCGTCAGCAAATGGCATTGTACGGGAAAGAGTTGATGGCGGAAACTTTGCGATTAGCGGATGAAGCGAGAAACCAAATTAGTCAAATTTCCGGATTATCTATTTTAAAAACAGCACATACTCCTGGTTTTGTCAATCTCGATCGCACGCGCTTAACTGTAACTGTTTCTAACTTAGGTTTGACGGGATTTGCAGCCGATGAAATTTTTGCTCAACACGGTGTATTGGCAGAGTTCCCATCAATGGAACATCTAACATTTATAATTAGTCTAGGTAATAAACAGGCAGATATTGTGCAATTAGTGCAAGCGTTCGCGACATTAGCCAAACAGTATAAAGCACCGAGTCTGCGAATGAGTCAGCCAAGAGTTAGGAATTTGGCTCAAATATACAATTGTTACGAGATGCCCCTGATTTCTCCTCGCGAAGCTTTCTTTGCCGCGACGGAAACATTGCCGATCGAAACTATAAGTCAACGCATTAGTGCTGAACTGGTTTGTCCCTATCCACCTGGGATTCCTCTGTTAATGCCTGGTGAACTGATTACCCCAGTCACCCTGGAATATTTATTGAATATCCAAGCAATGGGCGGAAAAATTAGCGGTTGTACAGATCCAACGTTACGAACGTTAAAAGTCGTCAAATAGCGATATATGTCATTTGTCAAAAGTAGTTTGTAATCCTCTCGTGACCGATGACCGATCGCTAATGACTGACGTTAGATGCAATTGTCGATCGCACTTCTTGATATTTAAATGCTTTAGCGTAGTCTCCCAGAGCGTAGCAAGCCACTTTCAGGCTGCCCAGCGCCTGCTGTTCAACGCGGTGATCGGGGAGCTGTCGTCCGATTGCCAAGCGGCGTTCGTAGCACTCGATTGCTGCATCGAAGTTTCCCAAAGCTTCGTAAGCGACTCCCAAACTTCCCAAAGCTTGCTCTTCTACCCGCAGGTCTTGAGTTTCTTTTGCTAAAGCCAAGCGCTGCTGATAAAATTCGATCGCTTGAGTGTAATTACCCAAGGCGTAGCAAGCACTGCCCAGATTTCTCAGCACCTGCCCTTCTCCGCGCAAGTCTTGGATATCCCGCGCCAAAGCTAACCGCTGCTGGTAATATTCTATGGCTGTGGTGTAGTCGCCCAGCGCGTAGAAAGCATTGCCCAAATTTCTCAGCAATTGCCCTTCACCTTTACGGTCTTGTAGTTTCCGCATCAGTTTCAAGCTTTGCTGCTGGTATTCGATCGCTTTGGCATAATCTCCCAATGCTTTGTAGGCAAGTCCCAGGTTATTCAACGCTGCCACCTCGCCTCGGCAGTCTTGAATTTCTGTGGCAATGATTAAGCTTTGCTGCTGGTATTCGATCGCTTTAGCGTGGTCTTCCAGGTGACGGTAAGCGTTGCCCAGATTTCCCAGTGCCAGCCCTTGGGCACGGCGGTCTTGCATATCTGTGGCGATCGTCAACCACTGCTGGTAGTAATTTATAGCTTTGGGATAGTCTCCCAAGGCGTAGTAAGCATTGCCGATATTTCCCAACACCTTGCCTTCTAAGAGGCGGTGTTGTATCTCCCGGTAGACCGGGAGTGCCTGTTGGAAAAACTGTAATGCCGCTTTAAATTGACCGAGCTGATGTTGTTCGATTCCTTGTTCGAGTAGTTTGGTTGCCTGGACGAGTTTGCTATTGTTATCCGTTTCTTCAACCGATTTGCCAGCCCCGTCTGTATCTAGGGAGAAGGCGATCGTTGTGCGTTCGTGTTCGGAAAGACCTTTGATTGGATTGCGGTCTGGTTGATGACCCTGGCTCTCCATATCTGCTACCTCTCAACAACTTCCTTTCTGGCAGTATCCACATCTTTAGGCTTAGAGGGCATGACCTGGATCACTCAAGAAATGTTAACTTCGTAAGTTTACCGAAAACCGTGCGTGAAAGCCCCTGGCTTTAGACATGGGGATGAAACGCACCTGGCGATTTTAATCGCCGTCAAGTCCCTGGTTTCCACTTCTGATTCTCAAT